>CASBQC010000486.1 GCA_949127805.1 Nostocales cyanobacterium PMM_0081 | reverse complement strand
TTACAAAAGTATCTAAATTAGGTTTATATAAACTTACCTTATATTAATTTACGATGCCAGCATGAGTCAAAAAAGAGAGAGTCTTTTTCTCAGATGGATGTATTTAGTTACTGATATTAATAATTCCTTGCCCAATTTGCCCGCATTAGCTTGTCCAAGTTGTTATCGGCTAGGAGTGGATTTTCAGTATATTGGGGATTTGCAAACAAGGATAGGCTACATGGTAATATGGTGCCCATTTTGTTTACAGGGAATACACATTTCCAGAGTGAGCATTCCCGATCAGGCTCAGGCTCTTGCTTTTAATGTGTCCGCAGAACAAATTTTAAACCGAATTCCAAACTTCACTCATCTAAAGCCAGACTATTGAGAAAAAAATCGCAAGTTACAGCTATTTTCAGGTAAATAGACCACGCGGTAGGGGCACAGCATTGCTGTGCCCCTACGACAGATGTGGTTCAAATACATGAAAACTTTTGGGCTAACTGAAGATTCCCTGGTGTTATTGGTTTTTAGTTGTTAGAGGCGATACAAACCTGAACAATGAGAGAATAACTAATTACTAACAGCTACTTATGACCTTCCGTGAAGAGTTTAAACTGCTGCTACGTGCCCGTTACCCTTTAATTTACATTCCCACCTATGAAGAGGAACGGGTAGAAGCAGCGATTCGGGAAGAAGCGGCAAACCAGGGCAATCGTCCGGTGTATACTTGGGATTTTGTGGATGGCTACCAAGGCAATCCGAATGATGCGGGGTTTGGTCGTCGCAACCCCCTGCAAGCTTTGGAGTTTATCGAGAAATTATCGGCTTCTGCGCCGGCGGTGTTGATTTTACGAGATTATCATCGATTTTTAGAAGATGTGGCGATCGCTCGCAAACTCCGCAATCTTGCCCGTCTCCTCAAGTCTCAACCGAAAAATATCGTCTTATTATCGCCTAGAATCGCCATCCCGGACGACTTAACTGAAGTTATGACAGTTTTGGAGTTTCCCTTACCGGCAGCCCCAGAAATCAAAGGAGAGATAGAACGGTTGTTAATGGCAACTGGTGGTAATTCACTTACGGCAAAATTTTTAGATGACTTGGTGCGCTCTTGTCAAGGGCTTTCGATGGAAAGAATTCGCCGGGTTTTGGCTAGGGCGATCGCTACTCATGGCGAGTTGCAACCAGAAGATGTAGATTTAGTATTGGAGGAAAAACGCCAAATCATCCGCCAAACGCAAATTTTGGACTTTTACCCTGCCACTGAGCAAATTTCTGATATTGGCGGATTGGATAACCTGAAAGACTGGCTGCTGCGTCGGGGAGGCTCATTTACAGAAAAAGCGCGTCAGTACGGATTACCGCACCCGCGTGGTTTAATGTTGGTGGGTATTCAAGGAACTGGTAAATCATTGACGGCAAAAGCGATCGCCCATCATTGGCATTTACCTTTACTACGTCTGGATGTCGGACGGTTATTTGGTGGTTTGGTGGGTGAATCTGAATCTCGCACGCGCCAAATGATACAAGTTGCTGAGGCTCTCGCGCCATGCATTTTGTGGATAGATGAAATAGATAAAGCCTTTTCCGGGCTTGGTAGCAGAGGTGATGCGGGAACCACTAGCCGCGTATTTGGCACATTTATTACCTGGTTAGCCGAGAAAACCTCACCCGTGTTTGTCGTCTCCACCGCTAACGACATCCAAGCCCTACCACCAGAAATGCTGCGAAAAGGGCGATTTGATGAGATTTTCTTTGTTGGTTTACCCAGCGAAGAAGAAAGAAAAGCAATTTTTAACGTTCATTTGTCCCGACTGCGACCACATAACTTGAAAAGTTATGAAATAGACAGGCTAGCTTATGAAACACCGGATTTTTCGGGAGCGGAGATTGAGCAAACTTTAATCGAAGCGATGCATATCGGGTTTAGCCAAAATCGTGACTTTGCTACCGACGATATTCTTGAAGCAGCTAGTCAGATTATACCCCTAGCGCGAACCGCTGTGGAGCAAATTCAAAAACTGCAAGAATGGGCAGCATCAGGTAGAGCGCGTTTGGCGTCGAAGCATAATCCCTTAAGCGATCGCATTCAACGACAACTGCAATAAGAAGTCAGGAGTAGAGACGCGATGTTCCTCGCGTCTGTACAGTTATGAGTTATAATTTTTCACTTTAACCCTTAACTCTTAACTTATATGGTGCAAAGGTTATCAGTATGGTTTCTAACTTACTAAAGTATATACTTGGGGTTTTCTTGGCGATCGTTGTTTTAATTGGTGGTGGGGTTGCAACTGCGCTCTATTTCATGAATCGAACTGGCATAGCTCCTACTAAACCGATTTTTGCTAATGATTCACCGGAGATAAAAGCACAAGCTCCCAAAACTCCGGGAGCATCACCTGCACCCACCCCTGTTGAAGCCCAAACTCCCCAGCCAAATGCTACTCCCACTTTATCACCCGATACTGCGGAATCAAAAAAGCCATTGCCAGCAGGAGCTTACAAGGCTCGTGTTACTTGGTCTAAAGGCTTGAGTTTGCGAGCAGAACCAAAACAGGACTCTGGACGTGTTGGTGGAGTTGGTTTAAATCAAAAAATTATCGTTTTGGAAGAAACCGAAGATAAAGTCTGGCAAAAAATTCGCCTTGAAGGTACCGATACTGAAGGGTGGGTGAAAGCAGGTAACACTCAAAAAGTTGACGCTCAAGATAATTCCCAACCAACGCAACAATAAAGGGGAGTGGGGAGTTTTCATGCTTTTTTGTAAACCTCTTTCATAGTCGTAGTTCTGGGTTTTGTCTGTGCTACTTTGTGCGTGAGACAAAAATTATTATTGTTAAAAACTTAGCAGCTTATGCAAGTTTCACGACTCGCTGACGCGATTGGGTTCGCTTGTATAGTGCTGCGTTTTTAACCACATTACATCCATCAAGTGCGAAGCGCTGAGGCAGCGATTGGATAAATAGGCGATCGCAATCTGCCACTATTTAGCCGGCATGTTTAATTAAGGTGGAAATTATACCCGAAGATAGGTAGATTTTTTCAAAAAAACAAATTATAATTCCCAAAAATAATTTTTTAAGCAAAGCGCAATTAAGTGGTTTTAAAGTTTTTGTTGTACATGTTATTCTAGTATCAAAAAAAAATCCTACCTTACCGGAAAACCATTAGATCGATGTGTTGTTAATCAATACAAAACCATTTGTAGATGATTGACTGTTGTAGCCAACAGTGACCAGCATACAGACACAAAGTTGTCAACGGCTGGCATCAACAACACAGGTTAGCGTGCAAGGTAAATACTGCAACAAAAATTTTTATAACCCAAAAACTTGGAAAAATTATGGAAACCATTGGTAATTTTGGTGTAGTCTCAACCCACGAGGCATCTGAAAGCATCGAGGTTGTTCCTCTGGGGGTCAATTTTAAATTTTTTGAGAATTGCAAAAAGTTGTCTTGTGTTGGAGCGATGCACCTTTTGTCTGTAGCGCTAACTATGGGTATTCTAAGTATAGCTGGACAAGCTATGGCAGTTCAGAAGCTGGGAAGTAGCGGTAATGAAGTCACAAATACCCAAAGTTGTTTGAAAAAGTTAGGCTACTTTAACGGTCCTGTGACGGGTAATTTTGCATCCTTGACTCAGAAGGCTGTAATCGGATTTCAGCGTGCTAATAAACTACCTGCTGATGGAGTTGTGGGTATCAGCACTGAGCGATCGCTAAAACTTGCATGTCTTGCTAGAAACCCTGGTGGTACTCAAAGCGGCGACTTGCGGCAAGGTAGTCGCGGTGCAAGCGTCTCTAGGTTGCAACAAGATTTACGCCAATTAGGTTACTTTTACGGTCGAGTTAGTGGTTACTTTGGTTTAGATACTCAGCAAGCAGTCATTAAATTCCAGCAAGCTTCCAGATTGCGTACTGATGGTGTTGTCGGTTCTAGAACCATACAAGCAATACTTATCAAACGCGGTGAAGGTGAAGGTGGTGAATATCCTGTTCTGTCTGAAAATAGCAGTGGAGCAGCCGTAACCAGGCTACAACAATTATTGCAGCAGAGAGGTTATTTTCCTCAGAATCCCACCGGTCGGTTTGGACCGATTACCAGAGATTCTGTAATTGCATTTCAACGCAGTGCAGGTTTACCTGCTAATGGTGTAGCAAATCGCCAAACTTGGGATGCACTACTGAGAACCTCTCAAAATCCGACTCCTGGGGGAGTTAATCTCTCTAGTGAGCAAGTTAGAGAACTACAAGAGCGTTTGCGCGATCTTGGTTATCTTAACGCTAATGCAACTGGCTATGCAGGTCCTTTGACCATAGATGCTCTGCGTCGATTTCAACAAGATTATCGACTTTTTGTGGATGGAGTTCCCGATACTGAAATTTTGCAAGCTGTACGTAGAGCTTGGGAAGATAGAAATGCGAATAATCAACCAGGAGGAAATTATATTTCTGTAGGTGACAAAGGAGATAATGTTAGAGCAATCCAAGAGCGTTTGGCGCAATTAGGTTACTTTAATGCCTATCCTGACGGTTATTTCAGCGAATACACCAAATCGTCTGTAATTGCATTCCAGCAATATTATCGACTCAACCCGACGGGGGTTGTCGATTCGCAAACTTGGCAAGTATTAGGGTTGACTGGTTCTCCAGTCGCAAATCGTCCTAGTAATAATCGCTATGTAGTAGTAGTGCCGATTTACAATAATGATACTCTCAACATAGTGCGCCAATATGTACCTAATGCTTTCCCGGCTGAATCGAGATTGGGTAATTATGTGAATGCAGGAGCATTTAGCGATCGCATCGAAGCCGAAAAGCGTTCTAGAGAATTGCGATCGCGCGGTTTAGACGCACGGGTAGATTACTTGTGACATCTCCCGCCACTGAACGGAGTACCGTTACAGTGGGGGCTTCTCAACCAATCCGGCTATTGCTGTGCGTAGGCGTTGAGCTTTAAGAACCGGATGACCCTCGGCTCTATTTTTTATGTTGATCGCGGCGTTATGATCGCGATCTAAACTACACCCGCAATGAGGGCAATCGTGCCAACGAATATGTAATTTCTTAGGAACTTTGACACCGCAACTAGAGCAATCTTGACTAGTGCCAGACGCTTTGACTGGGACGACTAACAAGCCAGCATTTTCGGCTTTGTTTGTTAGTATCGAGAGAAAGCTTGACCATCCGGCATCTAATATTGATTTAGCTAACCGTGTTCGTGCAAGTCCTTTTACATTCAAGTCTTCAATTGCTACAACATCATGTTTTTTCAACAAATTGTTTGCAGTTTTAAAGTGAAAATCTTTCCTTTTGTCTGCAACTTTTTTGTGTTGTCTTCCTAGCTGTTTAGTAGCTTTCTGTCTGCCAATACTTCCTTTTTTCCTTCTAGACACTCGCTTTTGAATGACTCTCAGTCGTTTTTGAGACTTCCGATAATATTGAGGAATGGCGGTTACTTCGTTATCGGAAGTTGTCAAGAATTCTTTCAATCCAACATCAATACCAGTTATTGAATCTGGATTGAAGTCAGGTTTTATTGTTGGTACAGTTTTATCTTCTAGGCTTAGAGTTACATAGTAACCATCAGCTTTTTTGGTAACAGAACAAGTTTTTATCTTGAATCCGTCAGGAATTGGGCGATGTTGTATTAACTTGACTTTTCCGAACTTAGGTAAAGTTATAAAGCCATTAGCCACACAATCACTTTTGACTGTCGGGTTGAGTCGATGGGGGCTATTATGCCCCGCACCTCTCATTTAGAACCGTGCGTGCAACTTTCACTGCACACGGCTCCCGATATTCTTAAGGGATGACCCTTTTGCCCATGTGGATAT
>CASBQC010000485.1 GCA_949127805.1 Nostocales cyanobacterium PMM_0081 | reverse complement strand
CGGAGGGAACCTCCGCAACGCGCTGCCTTGATTTGGAATATCTGGGACGCATAGATTACCAAGTAAAAATTCGTGGTTTCCGGATTGAAATCGGCGAAATAGAAGCTGCTATTTCCCAGTTTCCTGAGGTGCAGGAAACTATTGTTTTGGTTGATTCTGATGCCGAAACTAATCAAAAACGCTTAATTGCTTATGTAGTTTGTACTCCTGGAAAGCAACCAACCATCGAAACGTTGCGAAATCATCTTCAGCAGCGTTTGCCAGATTACATGATACCGTCGCAGATTGTTTATTTAGAAAGATTTCCCTTAACATCCAACGGCAAAATTGATCGCAAAGCGCTTCCCGCACCGGAAATTAAAAGGGAAAATCTCGATGTTGCTTTTGTTCCTCCCGCTACGCATATTGAGGAAATTTTAGCTGATATTTGGCAACAAGTTTTAGGGATAAATCGCGTCGGACGATTTGATAATTATTTTGTTTTGGGTGGGGATTCTATTCGTAGTATTCGAGTTTGTTCTTTAGCGCAAGGGTTGGGATTAAACTTAAAATTAGAGCAAATTTTTGCTCATCCTGTGTTGTCAGATTTAGCGGCATTGCTGGCAAAAACAGAAGTTGTAGAAAGCAATAATATTGATGAGAAACCGTTCGCTTTAATTGCACCAAAAGACCGGGAAAAGTTGCTTGATTGGGCTGATGATGCTTATCCCTTGGCTCAACTTCAAGCGGGAATGCTCTTTCATGGTGAATATTCAGACATATCTACAACTTACCATGATGTTTTCAGTTTCCGCATTCGCATACCTTTTAATTTAAATGTCTGGGAAAAAGCTTATGCCCAAATGTTTGCAAGACATCGGATATTGCGGACGGCATTTTATTTAGGAGAATTTAGCCAGCCGATTCAGGTAGTTGTTAAAGATGTACCTGCACAAATTATTTTTGCAGATTTAACTGCTTTATCAACATTAGAACAAGATGATTATATCAAAATATTTATTGCCAAAGAACGAGAGAATCGCTTTGATTATAAAAGCGCACCATTGATACGTTTTCATATTCATCTGCTTGATGAAAACGTGATGGAAGCAAGTTTTACTTTGCATCATGCGATTATGGATGGATGGAGTTTAGCTAACTTTTTGGCAGAATTAACAGGCTTGTATCTTCATCTGCTTGATAGGGGTGTGCCTGCACCACCACCTGCACCCGCTTTGCAATACTCCAGATTTATCGCTTTGGAAAAGCAGGCTATTAGTAATGAAAATCAACGCGAATTTTGGCAAAATAAACTGGCGGGAATTTCTTTCACCAAACTGCCACGCTTGCCTGTAATGATGCCACAAGCGGCACTGCCAAGGATGGGGAAATTTGATACTACTTTACCAGAAACAATTTCCGGCGATTTAAAAGCTTTATCTAAGCAGTTGGGTGTACCTCTGAAAACGTTATTGTTAGCAGTTCACCTCCAGGTTCTGGGTTTTTGCTGTGGGGAAACAGAAGTAGTTACGGGATTGGTGAGTAATGGTAGACCGGGAGAAACTGACAGCGATCGCGTTTTAGGACTCTTCTTAAATACATTACCATTGCCCTTGTCATTACCAAAAGGCTCTTGGGTTGACTTGATTGCCGAAACTTGGCTTGCTGAACAAGAATTTATGCCTAATCGTCGTTTTCCTTTGGCAGAAATTCAGCGTTTACACAAGTCTCAAAAACTGTATGAAACTTCATTTAATTTTGTCCATTTCCATGTTTATCAAGGATTGCTCAATTTGCGTGAGGTTGAATTAATTAAAGGGGAATCTTTGGATGAAACAAATATTCCTTTTGCTGTAAGTTGGAGTGAGGAAGTAAACGCGGCAAATCTTTCTTTTAATATCACTTACGATCGTCAGGAATTTGATGATGCACAAATAGCTAAGATTGCCAATTATTATCAAAAAGCTTGCCTAGCGTTAATTGCTAATCCCCAAGGTAAACCAACAGCCGAATTGATGACTCAGGAAGAAATTCAAGAAATTTTCTTCCATGAAGAATCGTCTTGGCAACCTAGTGAATGGGTACATGAAATTTTCGCCCAACAAGCAACAAAAAATCCTCATTTTATTGCAGTTATCTGCGATGGAGAAAGTTGGACAAATGCCCAATTGAACCAAAAAGCAAATCAGTTGGCGCGATTTTTACGCGATAAGCGAAGCGCAACGCGGGTACGCGATCGCGGTATTGAAAATCAGCCAGTGGGTATTTGTTTAGAACGTTCCCTAGATATGGTTTGTGCCATGCTTGCGGTTCTGAAAGCGGGTGGCTGTTATGTGCCCATTGACCCTCATTATCCACCTGTCCGCATTCAGTCTATGCTGGAGGATGCGAAAGCTAGTTTGTTGCTGACTCGCTCCGATTTAGAAATCGCGAATCTGGCAAACGTTGACACCGAAATTCTCTGCATTGATGCTTACAGGGAAGAAATTGCCGTCCAATCTTCGGAAAACTTAGAAATTCCGGTTTTCGGCGAAAATATCGCATATATCATATTCACCTCTGGTTCCACCGGACGACCCAAAGGAGTTGCGATTTCCCACTCCTCTTTAGCACAGCATCAAGCTTGGTTTTTAGAGACCTTTGCAGTTAATAGTGCCGATGTTGTGCTGCAAAAGACACCATTTAGTTTTGATGCTTCAGTGTGGGAATTCTGGACACCTTTAATGGTGGGAGGCAAACTGGTGATGGCAAAACCGGGAGGTCATCAAGATCCAGCATATTTGGTGAAAATTATCCAGGAGGAAAATGTCACTCTGTTGCAATTGGTGCCGAGTCTTTTAGAAATGCTTCTGGGAGAACCGGGATTTTCTGAATGTGGAAGTCTTCGCATGGTTTTCAGCGGTGGTGAGGCACTGAAAAAGCGGGTCTGGGATGAGTTTAAGAAAATAGCGATTCCTTTAGTGAATCTTTACGGTCCTGCGGAAACGACGATTGATGTAGCTTTTCATCGTTGCAATGAAAGCGAAAATACTGATACGATTCCCATTGGCAAACCAGTCACAAACACTCGTTTATATATTCTTAATGCAGATTTAGAACCTGTACCCATTGGCACACCGGGAGAGTTATTTGTGGGTGGCTGGCAATTAGCTCGCGGTTACTGGAATGCCCCAAGTATAACCGCAGAAAGGTTTTTGCCCGATTTATTTGCGGAAAATGCAGGCAGTCGGATGTATCGTACAGGCGATCGCGCTCGCTATTTACCCAACGGCAATATTGAGTTTTTGGGACGTTTCGATCAACAAGTAAAAATACGCGGTTTCCGCATAGAAACAAGCGAGATTGTTACAGCTTTAGAAAAGCAACCTTGGGTAGTTCGTGCTGTCACTAAAGCAATTTCCACTCCCGAAAAACCCAATCGACTGATTGCTTATTTAGAACTCAAAGCACCACCGTCAGACTGGCAAACAGTTGTGCGATCGCAATTACGGGAGACTCTCCCTGATTACATGATTCCATCTTTGTTTGTCAGTCTTGATGCAATGCCATTGTTACCAAATGGCAAAATCAACCTCAACGCTTTACCTCATCCGGAAGAGGAAAATATTGTTGTTAGTGAGCAATATATTTCTCCGCAAACTGAAATCGAAGAGATTTTAACTCAACTTTGGGGGCAAGTACTGCAAGTATCTCGTGTGGGGATTAAAGATGACTTTTTTGAACTGGGAGGAGACTCTATCCTTTCCCTACAAATTATCGCCAAAGCGCGAGATTTGGGACTTTATTTCACTCCCCAAGATTTGTTTAACAATCCTCAAGTAGAAGCGCTTGCACCTTATGTGAAAACAAGGGCAATACGCAATGATTTATCAATTCCTGTAGGCAGTGAAGTACCGCTGACCTTTATTCAACAATGGTTTTTTCAGCAGCATCTAGCGCATCCCGAACATTGGAATCAGGCGATTTTCTTGGATGTAAAACCGGAATTTAAAGCAGCCGAATTTCAAGCTGCCTTAAATCATATTGTCGCAATTCACCCAGCTTTTCATCTACGATTCCGCCAAACTGAAAATGGTTGGACGCAGCATTTAGACGATAATAGTAATGTTTTCAGCTTCGATATCGTTGACCTGACTGGCATTCCTAAACAAGAATTGTCAGAAAAATTGAGTGCGATCGCTAGTCAGTTTCAGGCTCAACTTAATTTAGCAAATGGACTGATTTTTCGCGCTGTCTATTTCCAAACTGACGAAAACACAGCCGATAAGCTACTACTAATTATTCATCATCTCATTGTTGATGGCGTTTCTTGGCGCGTCATTTTGAAAGATTTAGCGGTAGAGACACAGGTTATCGCGTCTTTACAAAAAGGGCAAGAAATTTCCTTATCTGCTAAGAATGTAGGTTTCCCACAATGGACTCATCATCTGCGTACTCTAACTGAAAATTCCGATTGGGAAAAAGACATCGCATTCTGGACAACGCAACAGATATCTAATTCAGATATTCCTCTTGATTTTCCTGAAACTATAGCAGATAACAAAGAAAGTTCTGCCACTCAAATTGAGTGCAATTTCAGCAAAGAAGAAACCGACAGTTTGCTTTATGAATTGCCACGCACCCACAAAGTCAGAATTCAGGAAGTTCTTTTAGCAGTTCTTTTGGAAGTGGTGACAGAGTGGACGGGTGAATCAGAAATATTAATTGCCTTAGAAAGTCACGGACGAGAAAGTGATTTTACTACCATTGACGTTAGTAATTCTGTCGGCTGGTTTACATCTCTTTTTCCTTGCAAACTGAAGAAAACCAAAAGCGATTTATTTGGCAATCTGGAAAGTGTGAAAGAACAGGTTCGCAACTTGCCAAACAACGGTTTTTCCTACGGAATCCTCAGTCAAAAACCAGAATTATCTGAGATTTTACCGAAAATTCCGGAAGGAATTATCTTTAACTATCTAGGGCAATTTGATGATAATGTCTCAGAAACAGCACCATTTACTCTTGCTTATGAAGATGTGGGAATCTCTCACCATCCAGAAAATCGGCGTGCTTTCCAACTAGAAATAACAAGTTTAATTGCTAACGGCAAATTACAGATACGGTTTGGTTTCAGTAAAGCTTTGCATCGGGAAGAAACTATTCGTAGTTTGGCAGATAGCTTTTGCAAACATTTGCAGATGTTAGCTACCAACCGCACCCAAGGATACAGTTGGACACCTGCGGATTTTCCCCTAGCAGCGTTAAATTCTGAACAATTGACTATTGCTTTAACGGGAACTTCTGATGTAGAAGATATTTACCCGCTATCTCCTGTTCAAGAAGGAATACTTTTCCATGCAAACTATGAATCTGAAAAAGACCTTTATTTGCAACAGGTGACGGGTGAAATTGAGGGAATTCTCGATGTAGAGACTTTTAAAACAGCTTGGGAATGCTGTATAAACCGTCATCCCAGTCTGCGTGCAACATTTGTTTTGCGCGATTTACCCCAACCGTTGCAACGAATTCACCACCGCGTAAATTTGCCTTTTGTCTGCGAAGATTGGTGCGAGTACGATGCTGATGAAGTAGCGAAAAAATGGTCAATTCTGTTAGAAACAGACCGCAAACAAAGCTTTTCAACAGAAACACCTCCACTGATGCGGATGACTTTAGTGAGAACCCAAAAAGAGAAATGGCAGTTTCTCTGGACTCACCATCATATACTTTTAGATGGTTGGTCTTTACCGCTAGTTTTCCGTGATGCGATCGCCTTTTACCAATCTCAGAAACAAAAACAGCGTCCAAATTTGCCCCAACCACCCGTTTATCGCGATTTTATTGCTTGGTTGCAGCAAAAAGAATCTGGGTCAGCAGAAGCTTTCTGGCAGCAAGAATTGAGCGGTTTGCAGTCAGCAACTAATTTAAATTTAACAAAATCCTCAACAGAGGCATCCGATTATCAAACTTGTCAAACTACTCTTAGTAATGGCATTTACGCCAAACTAAAGACATTTGCCCAAAAGAATCAAATAACGTTAAATACCCTGGTGCAAGCCGCTTGGAGCATCCTCTTGAGTCGATATAGCAACTTTGATGAAGTAGTTTTCGGTGTCACTGTGTCGGGACGTGCGCCGGAATTATCAGGTTTTGCAGAGATGGTGGGTCTGTTTATTAACACTTTGCCCTTGCGTGTGAAATTGAATTCGGCAACGCCTTTTAAACAATGGTTGCGTTCACTGCGCGATCGCCTATCATCCATCAATGAATATTCATTCAGTCGTTTGGTAGATATTCAAGGATGGAGCGACATTAAGAGAGGAGAACCGTTGTTTGAATCCATCGTGGTTTACGAAAATTATCCAGTTGAAGAAAGTCTGCGTCAAAATCCAGGGGAATTAGCAATACACTCGGTGCAATCTCTGGAAAAAAATAATTATCCCGTCAGTCTCTACGCTTTGCCAGGAGAAGATTTTACCCTGAAAATTGCTTTCAAAAAAAATGTTGGTGAGGCAATTCAACGAGAACAATTGTTACATCATCTAACGCAAATTTTGACAAAATTTGTGGAAGAACCGCAATTTGTCGGTGAAATTGGTCTTTTGCCGATTGCCGAACAAACCGTAGAGACACAGGTTATCGCGTCTGTGCATGAGCGATTAATCCCGTCTGCATCTGTACATGAATTATTTACTCAGCAAGCTGCTCAGACTCCCGACGCACCCGCAGTTCTCATAGGTGCGAACTGGCTAACCTATGAGGAATTAGAACGCAAATCCAACCAACTTGCACACGCACTACTGCAACTTGGTGTCACGCAGGAAACATTAGTAGCGGTTTGCCTGGATCGCCACGCAGGTTTGCTGATTGCGCTTTTAGGTATTATGAAAGCGGGTGCAGCCTATGTACCACTCGATCCTGGCTTTGGACGCGATCGCCTCGAATGGATGCTTGCTGATAGTGGTGCTGCCATTATTGTTACAGAAGATAAAATCGCTCCTGAATTGACGCAATCGTCAGCAACACTCCTGCTGCTAGATTCAGTTTCGCAACAATCAGATATAGCACCGCCTTATATCAGTGGAAACAACCATCTAGCTTACGTGATTTATACTTCAGGCTCCACCGGACGACCCAAGGGAGTACAAATTCAGCATCAGTCTGTGGTTAATTTCCTGCTCAGTTTCCGCGAAAAACTGCAAATTACTGCTGCTGATACCCTCGTTGCAGTCACCACACTTTCTTTTGACATTGCTGGATTAGAGCTATTCTTGCCATTAATTAGCGGTGCACGGTTAGTTGTGGCTGACCGTGAAACAACACGGGATGGATTTAAGTTAGCCCAATTGCTGCACGAATCCCAAGCAACGGTGATGCAGGCAACTCCAACTACCTGGAGATTGCTCTTGACTGCGGGTTGGAAACCAAACGGTTCTTTCCGCGCTCTCTGCGGTGGGGAAGCGATGCCAGTTGAGTTAGCAGCATCTCTCCTCAATGAAGTTGATCTGTGCAATGTTTACGGACCAACGGAAACCACAATTTGGTCTGCGGTTAAAAAAGTTCAGCAAAAAGAAGATGCACTTTCTATCGGTCGGGAAATTGCGAACACTTCGCTCTATATTCTCGATAATGCTGGTAATCCGGTTCCGGAGGGGATTATCGGAGAGTTGTTTATCGGGGGAATTGGACTAGCACGCGGTTATCGGCAAAAAGCTGCCCTGACAGCAGAACGATTTGTTCCCCATCCTTTTTCAAAAGAACCAGGTGAACGACTTTATCGTACTGGGGATTTGTCACGTTGGCTGCCGAATGGCGAAATCGAGTTTTTGGGACGTTCCGATTACCAAGTCAAAATACGCGGTTTCCGCATCGAATTGGGGGAAATTGAAACTGTTCTCGAAACTCATCCAGCGATCGCACAAGGAATTGTCCAAGTTATTGGAGATACTCAAGTCGATAAAAAGCTTGTGGCTTATTTGGTAGTCAAATCTGACGCGGAAAAACCTACTCTCGAAGCTCTTGGGTCATATATGTTAACAAAACTTCCCGATTATATGCTGCCGTCGGCTTGGGTGTTTCTCGATGCGATGCCTCTGACACTTAACAATAAGATAGATCGGCGTTCTTTGCCTGCACCTTCTCAATCTGAAGACCTTGATTATATAGCGCCAAGAAACGCCATTGAAGAAGCATTAACTTATATTTGGCAAGAACTTTTGCAAGTCGAAAAAGTGGGAGTAACAAACAACTTTTTCCAACTTGGGGGACATTCTCTGTTAGCTGCACAAGTTCATGCTCGAATTAGAAAAGTATTTTCAATTGACCTGGCATTACGCGAACTTTTTGATACCGTAACAATTGAGAAAATGGCACAACTTCTGGTGATGCGAGAAACTTTAGAAGGACGCACTATTAAGATAGCCAAAGCATTTTTACGTTTAAAACAAATGACACCAGAAGAAAAAGCTAAACTGCTGCAAGAAAAGCGCAAAGAAATTGAATAAATTACTTGTAACTGGATCGTCGGGATTAATATCATGTCCGTTTAATTGACATTAATCAAAAAATCCGAAATCTTTCTAGAGACGTAGCGCAAAGCTACGTCTCTATATCATATGTAATAAGCTGCATGACATGATCGGTTCCGAAGTTCGCCTATGTTATGGTAATTAAGGTTGGGCAATTTACGGCATTGATAATAACCAAAGAGCAATTTTCTTTGGCTCTCAACAAAAACCCTTAGAATCTCAAATTAAAGGTTTTGTCCATCACGAGATAGATGTTGGCGATCGCCCAAACATACTATACTTAATTGATAGCCTTAGATATAATGCGTGTATACAGGAGTACAACCCAGCCACGACCTTGCGGCAGCTATTCCCTTTGATAATTTTGATATAAATGCTGTAGGGACGCTAAATCTTTTGGAAGCGTATTATTAAATTAGTCTGACTAATTCCTATAAAAATTTACAATATAAAATACTTTATGATAAAAAATGACTTAACCGCAGTGAAGCAAATTGAACGGATTGAACAACCGACAAGAGAAGTATTTCAAAATTTTCTCTCTCCTAGAAAACCCGTCATTATCACTGGGGCAATGAAGAGTTGGAATGCCCTTACTTTATGGAAAACTGATTATCTTAATGCCCTCGTCGGCAATACACAGGTTGATATTAGCGTTTCCCAAAACAGTTTCTTCACCGGCAATCTAGAACATGGATTTGCCAAATTGAAACAGAAAATGAACTTCATCGAGTTCATCAACCTGCTGCAAAAAGACAAGTCAACCGATAATTATTATCTCCAACAACAATCAATTCCCGCAAATTTTCCTCAGCTATTTCCGGATATTGAGTTTCCCAAATACTTCGATAAAAAATTGTTGATCGATCCGACTATTTGGATTGGTTCTGGGGGGAATATTTCCCCGCTGCATTACGATGCAATGGATAACTTATTTAGTCAAGTTAGCGGTCGAAAGCGTTTTTTACTATTTGATCCACAACAAACTTCTTCACTATATCCTTTCCCTGCCGATTCAAAAATCCCGCACATGAGCCAAATCAACATCGATAAACCCGATTTTGATAAATTTCCCAACTTTCCAAAAGCTAAATATTTTGAGTGTATTATAGAAGCAGGTGAAATCTTATTTATTCCTGTTTTTTGGTGGCATCAGGTATACTCCCTAGAAAATTTAAATAACAAGCTAAATATTTCTGTAAATTTCTGGTCTAAGCCACCTATTAGCCAATTTTTTACTCCTCCAGGACGGCGATTTATAGCACAATTACCCAAGATTTTGAAGAGCGCTTTGAAGATATGAAATCAATCAATCAATTAATCGAACTAACTCGTGAACTTAGGAATTTTCTTCTTTTCTGGTTTGGTCAGTCTTTGTCAGAAATTGGGACTCGTCTGACAGGATTTGGCTTAAGTATTTGGGTCTATCAAAACACTCATGCTGTTACACAACTAAGTTTAGTAATATTTTTCACTACATTACCCGGTATCTTAATCACTCCCTTAGTTGGTGCATTAGTAGATCGCTGGAATCGGCGGGTGACAATTATTATAAGTGATATAATTGCGGCTCTAATCACACTAACACTGGCTTTATTGTTACTAACTCATAATCTGCAACTTTGGCATACTTATATTACTGCATTTTTAACTTCATTGTGTGGTTCTTTTCAAATGACTGCTAAATCAGCAGCCATACCCATGATGGTTAAGAGCAATCAAATTGGGAGAGCCAATGGTTTGACTCAGTTCAGCACAGCAGTAGGACAACTGACAGCACCAATTTTAGCAGGTATACTTATTGCCAAATTACAACTTCAGAGCTTGCTGTTCATTGATTTTTCTACCTATGTCATTGCCTTGTTCACACTATTGTTTATCAAAATTCCTCAACTGGAAAGCAGCAATAAATCTGGTAAGGGAATTGCAACAATTCTTGATGAAATTCTTGCTGGCTGGGAAAATATTTCATCTCGCCCTTTTTTGGTGCTATTACTGGCATTCATGACAATTCATTTTTTTGTTAGTGGGATGACCACTGTGTTGATTGACCCTCTAATATTATCATTTTCTTCTGCTACGACATTTGGCAATGTTATGGCAGTCGCGGGATTTGGTATGGTTCTTGGCAGTCTTTTTATGAGTATCTGGGGAGGAGGAAAAAGCTCCATTCCTACTCTGTTTATATTTTCTGCTTTAAATGGAATAGGTTTGATAATTGCTGGCATAAAACCTTTTATCCCGACAATAGCTTTTGGGATTTCTCTTTCGTTTTTTACCTTGCCGATTATTTTAGGTACTAACTTTACACTTTGGCAAACTAGCGTACACCCGAAACTTCAAGGACGTGTTCTTTCATTGTTCTACACTGTGGCAGGCTTAGGATTGTGTATTGGTAATCTTAGTGCTAGTCCCCTAGCGGACAAACTTTTAGAACCAATGCTATCTCCTGATGGACTACTTGCTAACAGTGTGGGACGCTTGCTTGAAACTGGTGAAGGACGTGGAATTGGTTTTTTAATGGTTATGGCAGGATTGTTTGTTGTATTGGTATCAATCAGCTTTTACAACTATTTTGCCTTGAAAAAAATCGGTGGAGAATTGTTCGCTATTGATGGAGAAATACTAGAAGATGAAACGATTAATGCCTTGGATTCTGAACCGGAGAAAGTAATTAATTCTTGATTGCAATCAAGTGGGAAGCATTAAGAAAAAAATCCAAAATCCTTGTAGAGACGTAGCATTGCTACGTCTCTACATCATATTTGATGCTGGATGTGGATAAGTCTATTGCTTCCTCTTTAAAGAAAATACATTTGATTGATATGGTCGTGGTTGCTCAGAAAATAAATGGTGATTGATTATAGGTGTTGCTTAAACCCACGTGTAGTAGCCTGATTATACATAAAGTGGAACTATTTATTAGGGTGGTTTTCGCGATCGCAAAAACCACCCGACCTTGAATTACAAAGGCTTACGCAGCAGATATAGCCCTGCTGCACGCATATTTTCTCCTTGCCATACACCAGATGGGATCAATACTTCGCATAACATTGTGTGACGACACATAAAACCACAGTCGATCAATCGGCAATTCTCAATTACATAGCTGATGGCATCACGAACTTGGGGGTGTGCCGCATCGTCAACTAAAATATAGCCACCGCGACTAAGATAAGGTATGGCGAGCATAATATCAATCAGGGCATGATCGTAGGTATGGTCTCCATCAACCAGAATGAAGTCGAAAGGACCTGCCAGCCGAGCAGCTTCAATCATTGCCTCCGGCGAATTCTTCTGTTCGATGTAGGTAAATTGTTCACCCAAATAGTCGCGGGTTGTTTGAACCAGCTTAAATTTAGGATCGATGCAAACGCCACGAAAATCTTCCAACCCCAGCGCTACGATCGCACTCTTCACAATCATAGCTGATCCCCCAGCATCTGTTCCTATTTCCAAATAGCGTTTGGGTCCAATACCGTAGACAAAAGACCAAAGAAAAAGTCTCTGTGCCAGGGGCATTAGTGAGGGGGAGCTCTCAACTACAGATAGCTCTTCGGGTATTGTCCATTTTAGGGTGTCTTCTCCTAACTTATGTAGGATTTGCGGGGCTGACCTTAAGACATTGGATTGTTTTGGTAATTCTGCGGCAGGTGCGTCAGTAAATTCTTGCTCCGCCAAATTTGCCACATCTCGCTTTACCTGTTCAATAGGTACTATGCTAGCTCCGGTAGTCATGCGGTTCTCCTTGATGTAATTTTGTTGAATTTTTGTGAACGATGAAAGTTATTTACTATCATCAATGCTGCCACAAAATGTACTTTACGCCTGATGTGAATTAAAAACGCCTCTTATCTTGTCAGGGTTTTGAGAATTGTCCAAAATCATGTTTTGAGAATTATCTACGAAATTACAAGGGTTTCGATACTTAATTCACATTAAACGTAATTTACTCAGCATAACGTAGAACCGATTTATTGTTGCCGATAAGCTTAAGGACTAAAGCGTATTTTCTACAGGGCTATTTCATTCTATTTTTAGGCGTGGGTTTCTCGAAAATATTCGTGAAAAGCAAAAATTTAACAACCGAACCCACCCCTTAAAAATGCCCATTTTTGGATAATTAATCCCCTACCATAAAAAGTGACATTTTACAATCAAATAAGCCTGATATTTTCTAACTTCGTTTTCATCGCTTTCGACTTAAATACAATTTAATCTCTTGCTATTACTTCCCTCTATTAGTAGAATCACTACTAATGAATTGTGATTCATAAATCGCTAATTCCATCACCATAACCTGATTGTCAACTGGCTATATTCTTTGTTTGGAGAAAAACACATGCACTATTTTGAAGAATACTGTGAAGTACATCTTGAGCCGAATATTGCGCCATTTACTTGGGTGTTTAGGAGTGATGAGAAAATCTGCATTAGATTTGGTATTAGCTTATCAAAAGATCCAGATTGTGGGCAAATAGCTTATGAGTTGAATGATGGACAAGGATATTGCGATTCAGGTCGAATTACGGCACATAGTGAAGGGGTTGTCGAAAATGGTTTCAAAATGTTTTCACTCACCCTACCACCTATTAGTAGCGGGGGAGGATATCGATACAGCCTGGGTTATGTTGATATGTCCGGTTCTGAGCATACAAGTGTGCGATCGCGTTTTCTTCTTGTCTGCGATACATCACCTCGCTCAATGACTGAGATCCAATCAGTCTTTCTTGGGTTTGTTGACAACCAACCTTTGTATGGACCAATACCAAAGGTTGAAATGACATCTAGCCCCCAGGATTGGGACGCACGTCTATTTTACTCTATAATGATTGATCGCTTTGCCCGTAGTCCCCAAAGCGATCGCAACAATCTAGGGGCAGTCAGGTATAATCCTTCTGATCCATACGCAAGCCACGGTGGGACAATTCGTGGCGTTACTGAGCAGATGGAATATCTCAAGTCATTGGGAATAAAAGCAATTATCCTCAGCCCCGTGTATGTCAACGCTGCTGACGGCTATCATGGCTATCATCCCATTCACCTATTGATGGTTGATCCACGTCTGGGTACACTCATGTGTGTGCGCGAACTTGTCGCCAAAGCTCATGAAGCTGACATCGCTGTTATTTTAGATGTCGTCAACAATCACATCACAGATAGTATTAACTGGGAGGAGTATGGTGGTCCGGCTGGAGGGGAATTTAAATACTTGCAAGGTGATGATACTACAGTCATGCCTTTCCCCGTAGAAGTACGTAATACATCACTCTTCCACGGTCCAGAATACACTGATATGGTCAATCAAAGAATGTTTGGCTTCTTGGAAGATTGGCGAACAGAGACAAGCTACGTCCGGGAGCTGCTGATTGGACACCTCAAATACTGGATTGCGGAAACGGACATTGATGGCTTTCGATATGATTCGGCACGTCACGTTGGTCTTGACTTCTGGAAGCCTTGCGTTGAAGAGATATCAAAATATGCCAGCTATCTTGGGAAAAAGCAGTTTCTTCAAATAGCCGAACACGCTGGAAGTAGTCACGAAGAATTAATTGAATACAATGATGCTAAATTCTCCAATATCATAGATTACCCAACTTATTATGCCGCCGTCAAGTACTCTCTTGCTGATGGAAATTGGCTAGGGGGTTTAGCAGATTATTTTTGTGGTTTTCTTGCTCCATCACACTCATATTATGCTGGTTGGAGGAACAATATTATGTTCTTGGAAAACCAAGACACAACTAGAATCTTCCATGAGTTCTTAAGTCGCATACCAAGCCAAGACGATGCTAGAGTCCATCTGCACTTTGCTCTTGCTTGCTTGATTCTTGGACCTCAAATACCTTCTATCTATCAAGGAACTGAGCAAGAGTTTTCTGGTGCTTTAGGCTTGCATCAACGAGAAGATACAGGAGAATGGATTGGTCATGATTGCTACGTGCGGGAGGACATGTTTGAGAACCCTGCGTGTGCTTGGCAGTTTGGTTCGATTAACCGAAAATCTTTCAAACCTTATAGTACAAACCACTCAACCTTTATACTGATTCAACAGCTTGCCAAAATTAGGTTTCAAAACAAACTAATTCAGAGTGGAACCCGCACTTTATTATGCTCTGGAAAAAATGGTCTTTGGTGTGTACTTATTCATAGTACATCTGTTGATCAGCCGCTCTTCATTGCTATGAATCTTGGACCTAGACTAGTATTTGAGGAGGCTTTAAAGATTCCTAATTTGTATGGTGAGTTCTCCGGAGTTGATCTGCTAATGGCAACGTCGGATGGAGCATTGGAACTTGTGGAAGGTGGTATGCGAATTCGACTTGCACCATTCACATTTGTCTTAGGACGACTCTTACGGGATGACAAAAGTTAAAAAGTAGAAGCAATGAGACTTGCTTTTATTATCCAATACGATTCAGTTAACAGTCTTAGGCAAAGTGCCGCAGGTTAAACAGGCTTAGTTTGTATAGCCTCAGGCTTCAGCTTTGCTTTGAGTGAATCGTATTGCTCTATATCCCTAAATTAGGGGGAAAAGAAGCAACGCAGTGCCTTGTCTGAAAAAGATTCAAGCATCAGGTAAATTTTCTTCCAATTGTCTTATGCCAGGGTATTGATAGCCAATAAATCCTGCCACCAATATAAAACACCCTACGATCACAAATAGCAGTCCGATGCCGCGACCAGGTCCAGAACCAATTACCTGACCGATAAGGTTTCTAGACCAAGGTCCATCAAATGCCATTAGTGGCTCGAAAACACGATCAGCCAAAGGACCAGCAATAAGCGCAGCTAGGGGTATAGCAATCCCCGATATCGCTCCGATTAAAGCAAAGACTCTTCCCTGTACCCGCTCGGCAACTTGTTTCTGAAAAATAACCTGCACTGAGCCGTTAATGAAAGGAGCAGTGAAGAAGAAAAGTAAAGTTGCGATCGCAATTTCTATTGTAGAAGGACGCAAACCAGCAAGGGCAATCCACAGTCCACTCAGGGACATAGCACTAAGGATTGGGACTATCAAGTTTTTCCAACTATTTTTCTGAGTGGTCATCACCAAAGCACCCACGAGAGTACCAATACCACCAACGAATGCAATTTGTCCCAAGCTAGCTGGGGTAGTCAAAGAAAGAATTAGGGGATACATTAGTACAGCAACGAACCCGATCAAGAATTGGTAAATGGTGAAGACAATCAAAAACTTTACTAATCCAGGACGCTCAGTCAGATAAGTCCAACCGTAGGCTGTTTGTCGCAAAATTGATAAAGGCTCTTGGTTCTCATCAGCAGGCTGACTAATTTTTGGGAATGGCACGAAAACAAGAGGAACAAGGGCAACTAGTAAAGCTGCTAAATCGATGAGGAGAATGCCTTTTAGCTGGATAATATTTAACAGAATACCTGCCAGTAAAGGCGAGATGATTTGCTGAATGCCCATTGCAAGTTGAACCATACCGCTGACGCGTGCTAAATCCTCTTGAGGAACCAAGGATGTGATCGAAGCTTTATAAGCAGGGGAATGAAAAGCACCGAAGGTTGAAATGAAGACATTTCTCAGGTAAATGTGCCAAATTTCTAGTTGACCGGTAGTTAGTAGCGCCACAATACTTAGGGTAGACAACCCTCTACACAAATGACTAATAATCATTGTCCAGCGCCGATCCCAACGATCCACTAATGTGCCTGCTAATGGTGAAATGATGATCGGTGGTACCGTACAAGTCAGGGTAACTAAAGCAAACTGGGTGGCGGAACCAGTTTTCTGAAAAACCCAGATATCTAGAGCAAATACAGCCATCCAGGTGCCAATCAGAGAGACTAGTTGTCCCAACCAAATTAATGTGAAAATACGCATTTTTTGTCTAAATTTAGAAGTTAGGTGACAATCGTCTGTTATATTTATTTATACTTGTTCGACCAGACATAATATTACAACATTTGTGTAAGCGATCGCTTATGTCGTAGACTGAGAAGCAACCGGGCGACAAAACGCACAATCGTCTCCTATATCTAGACCGGGTACCAGCATTAGAGAGGCTCTATCTCTATTTGACTCTGACCCCGACTAATTATAGCGAACTGATTATAAGGTATAGTATGAAAATCTACAAGCTAACGCTTGTTTTTTGGAAGTCTTCATCCCTAGAAAGATATATAAATTATACAAATGAATCGATTCAATTTGACCGTGGTCAAGCGATTTTGGGCGATCGCTAAACTCTATTGGCTAGGTAATGAAAAAAAAGGTGCTAATGCTCTAATTGTGCTTCTCGGAGTATTATTATTAGCCAACACTCAAGTTAAGGTGTTCTTAAATACCATACAGGGAGAGTTAATTTCTGCTCTTTCCGCCCGTGATAGCGCTCGATTCTGGCAAGGTGTAATAATTGCATTAGGGGGGATAATCATTTATGGGTTGCTTAATTCTGTCTATGGATATCTGCGAGAGACAATAGGGATTTATTGGCGTCGGTGGTTGACCGATCGCTTTCTCAATCAATATTTTAGCGATCGCGCTTTTTATGAGTTGAGTAATTCTAACCAAGAAATTGACAACCCAGACCAACGTATTGCGGAAAATGTCGCCAGTTTTTGCCAGCAATCCATTCAGCTTTTTGTAAATATTATTGAATCTATTTTTGTCGTCATTGCTTTTAGCCTCATTCTCTGGTCTATTTCCAAATATTTAGTTTTTACTTTATTAATTTATTCGATATTAGCTTACTCACTCACTATTGGTTTTTACGGCAGAAAATTAACTCAACTACATTTAAATCAACTGAGAAAAGAAGCTAATTTTCGCTTTGGTTTAGTTCGCATTCGAGAAAATGCCGAGTCTATTGCTTTCTACAACGGAACCTCTCAAGAAGCCAACAAAGTTAAACTTCTATTCCAGGAAGTATTTAATAACTTTAAGCGATTAATCTTATGGTCAGAGTTATATTTAAATATATTTAAATATCCATTTGGCAATCTTACCTTAATATTACCAGGAATGATTCTGGGACACCAGATTCTCATAGGTGAACTGGAAGTTGGGAAAGTGACAGAAGCTATGGGAGCCTTTGGAACTGTCGCTTTTTCTGTGAACTTGATTATGTATCAGTTTGAAATATTCACTAAATTTGCGGCTTCAATTGATCGTCTATACATCTTTTATGAATATCTCAAACACCCCAGAAAAGAAATAGCTAATCAAAGGACTTTTGATATAGTAAAAGACAGTCGTTTAGCAGTTGAAAACCTAACTTTAGAGACACCTAATTATCAAAAGACTTTATTTAGAAATCTCTCGGTAGCGCTGCAACCAGGGCAAGGATTATTAATTATGGGAGAAAGTGGTAGTGGTAAAACTTCTCTGTTGCGTGCGATCGCTGGTTTGTGGAATTCGGGAACAGGTGTGATTTACCGTCCGGAATTAAAAGAAATGCTATTTTTACCCCAGCGTCCTTACATGATTTTAGGGACTTTGCGGGATCAGTTGATTTATCCTAACGCCAAAGTTGATGTAAGTGATGAAGAACTTTATCAAATCCTCCACAAGGTAAATCTGTCAGATTTAGCAGAACGATTTGGTGGTTTTGAGGCAGAGAAAGATTGGAGTGATGTTCTTTCTTTAGGAGAACAACAAAGGCTGGCTTTTGCCCGTATACTGGTGACAAAACCAAAATATGCCATTTTAGACGAGTCAACGAGCGCTTTAGATGTCAACAATGAAGAAAATCTTTATAGTCTTTTGTTAGAGACAGGGACAACCTTTGTTAGTGTAGGTCATCGCTCGACTCTCAAGAAATTTCATCAGCTAATTGTCTCTGTTTCGTTGCCAGTATCTTCGTAATTTATAACAAATATTCCCCATTCCCCACTCAGGTTATTTTTCTATGAGTCGTATTATATTCATGAACGTTTCGGCTGCCGGACACATCATCCCAACCTTTGGATTAATGGCAGAGCTAATTAAAAGAGGTGAAGAGGTAATTTACTACGAAGTTGACCGTTTTCAGAAAGAAATCGAGACCTTTGGAGCTTCTTTCCGTTCCTATCCTTCTCTAAATCCTGAGACAGCACCACCAGCCGAAAACGAAATGTCTCTAGTGTCCTCGTTAACTTGGTGCGCTCACCAGATGCTGCCTGCACTTTTAGAATCAGTCCGTGAGGAAAAGCCAGATTACATCATTCATGACTCGCTGTGTCTTTGGGGAAGATTGGTAGCGCAATTGCTGAATATTCCCGCTGTCAATTCCATCGCTACGGCTGCTTTCACTCCGCAAAGTTTCTATGAATGTCCCAGACTAAGAAAGAAACTTCCGCGATTCTTAAAGGAGGCAGCAGGCAGCATGAAACACTATCGTCAATATCAACGAGAGCTACGAGAAACTTACGGTATATCCCCGATTAAATTTATTGATACGTTCACCAATATTGAACCTCTAAATATTTGTTATTTACCACCAGAACTTCAGCCTTATAGCGATAAATTCGACGAGCGGTTTCATTTTGTGGGTCCCTGCAATCCGGTGCGGGCAATGGAATATGATTTCCCAATGGAGCAATTGCATTCATCCAAGTTAATTCTGATTTCATTTGGCAACATTCACGATCCAGGTTTGGCATTTTATCAAAGATGCATTCAGGCTTTTGGCAGCATTGATGCTCAGGTGATAATGCTCTTAAGTCCGGGAATTGATGTCGCGCTTTTAGGAGATATCCCAGAAAACTTTATAATTCGACCTACGGGTACTGTTCCCCAATTGAAGATATTAGAGCGTGCTAGTCTGTTTATTATGCACGGAGCGGGAGGTGGAGCGCGAGAAGCTGTCTGGTACTCGGTGCCGATGATTGCAGTTCCCCAAACTTATGAGCAGGAGATCATTTCACACCGCATTGAAGAGCAGGGTGCAGGAATTATGATTTTACCAGAAAATGTGACAGCCGAAGGTTTGCGACAGACGGCAGAGCAAATTCTAGGCGATCGCTCTTTTGTCGCAAACAGCGCTTTTCTGGGTGATGCTTGTCGTGCTGCTGGAGGAGCAAAGCGAGCGGTGGATGAAATTCTGCGATATGTTCATAAGACATCTCCATAAAAGATGTAGAGACGTTACATGTAACGTCTCTACAAGGGTTTCCCATCATGAATTTATACCAGATATCTATTAGACATCGACCTAATTTAATTATGCGTTGCCCAAAACCTTTGTAGAGACGGCGATTCCTAAGCGTCTTTACGTCTTTTCTGGAGATATCTATTGGGTAGGGTTAAGGTTAAAAAATTTGCAGATATAATTGTCTATCAGGAATAGCGCTTCATTAAATTAACCTGATAGCAAACACATGCTTGAACGCATGTGCCACAAATCTTTACCAGCCCACAGAGTAGCACTCTTACCGTTAGTGTAAGAAGCTAGCAACTCTTTGAGTTCTTTATCAAAGTTTTCATTGCTGTTGTGGACAAGGATATGCACGGGTTCAGCACCCATTTCCAGCATGAAGCCGACTACACTGTAAACTAAATCTGGATCGCCGTAGATAGCAAAGCGCTTGCCGTGTAACCATGAATGAGAGTCAGTCATCGCATCAACTGCGCGACCGCGTTCGATTTCTAGTTCTTTGGGAATGGGTTTACCAGTTAATTCGCTGAGTTTCATCAAGAACTCATCAGTACCTTTTATACCCCAAGGACGAGAAACTACGGTTGGTTGCTTCCACTCTTTTTCGATGTATTCGCGGGTTTTCAGGGTAGAGTGCGCTTGCAGAGCGATCGTAGCTTTAGCATTAATCGAATCTGCTGCATCTTCCAGGGGAGTACCACCTGGGTACATATCAAATTCACCTGTGTTGGGTGAATCCAGATAATCGCTGTTATCTGCTAAGATGGTGTAATCGATGCCCATCATTTCGCAAATCCGCTTGATTTCCCGGTTATTACCAACGTAGGTATCAAAGCCAGGAATAAAGTTGATTTTGCCATTGCTGGTTTCTTTCTTATGACCTGCGGTCAAGTTAGAAAGAATACCCTTCATCATGTTATCGTAGCCTGTGATGTGGGAACCAACAAAGCTAGGAGTGTGAGCATAAGGTACTGGAAATTCTTGAGGAACTGAACCAGCTTCTTTAGCGTTGTTGATGAAAGACTGCAAGTCATCACCGATAACTTCTGCCATACAGGTGGTGCAGACAGCGATCATCTTTGGCTTGTAGAGTTGGTAGGAGTTTGCCAAGCCATCAATCATGTTTTGCAGACCACCAAACACCGCTGCGTCTTCAGTCATTGAAGAACTGACACCAGAAAACGGTTCTTTGTAGTGACGGGTTAAGTGGGTGCGGAAGTAAGCAACGCAACCTTGAGAACCTTGGACAAAAGGTAGAGTGCCTGCAAAACCAACAGCAGCGAAGATGGCGCCTAATGGTTGGCAACCTTTAGCGGGGTTAACGGTCAATGCTTCACGAGCGAAGTTCTTTTCACGATAGTCCCAACCCTTCGTCCATTCTGCAACACGCGCAACTTCTTCGGGGGCGTGTCCGTTTTCAAATTTCTTTTTGTTTTCAAATAACTCTTGGTATTCCGGTTGGTGGAATAGTTCGACGTGATCTTGAATATTTTCCGGATTCTGAGGCATTACTAATTCTCCAAGCTGCTGTAGTCGTTACGTGAGGGGAGGAGCGGGGGAAATCCCGCTACAAGGGATGGAAAGTGGGAATATGATTCAAAAGTCAGAATGCAAAATTCAGAACTTTGAATTTTGAATTTTGAATTTTGTATTCCCAACTTTCTCCTGGGGTTTTAGCCCCAGGCTATCCCTTTTTTTGCGATTTTTTTAGGCGATCGCCTTAGCTGCTGTTTTAGCTTCTGCTTTCTTGCTCCAAGGAGCACCGATTAATCCCCAGGTTGGGCTATTTAATGCTAGATCCATATCGCGAGCGAAGATAGCAAAGCCATCATAACCGTGATAAGGACCGGAGTAATCCCAAGAGTGCATTTGACGGAAAGGAAGACCCATCTTTTGGAAAACATACTTCTCTTTCACACCAGAAGCTACGAGGTCAGGCTTCAGCGCTTTGATAAACTCCTCGAATTCGTATGCGGTAACATCGTCATAAACGATGGTGCCGTTTTCGATGTAGCCAGTGGTACGTTTGTAATCGTCGTTGTGAGCGAACTCATAACCTGTACCAATCATCTTCATTCCCAAATCTTGGAATGCGGGTACAACGTGACGGGGACGCAGACCACCAACCATCAAGGCGACAGTCTTACCTTCCAAACCTGGGCGATATTTTGCTAAGATCGCATCCATCGTTGGCTGATATTTGGCGATGACCTTCTCAGCGTTAGCTTGGATCTTCTCGTCAAATTTAGAAGCAATTTCCCGTAAAGATTCAGCAATCTTGGTAGGACCAAAGAAGTTGTATTCCAACCAGGGAATACCGTAGGTTTCTTCCATGTGACGGCTGATGTAGTTCATCGAACGGTAGCAGTGAATCAAATTCATCTTTACGTTCGGTGTCATCATCATCTCATTGAGGGTGCCATCACCTGACCACTGAGCGACTACGCGCAAGCCGATTTCTTCTAACAAAATGCGGCTAGCCCAAGCATCACCACCGATGTTATAGTCACCGATGACTGCTACATCGTAGGGGGTAGACTCTAATTGCAGTTTGCCGTCTTTCTTGTCTTTATCTGCCTTAGTAAAGACCCAATCGCGCACTGCGTCGTTAGCAATGTGGTGTCCCAAGGACTGAGAAACACCCCGGAAGCCTTCGCAACGCACAGGAACAACAGGCTTGTCAATCGCTTTTGCTGCTTTTTTAGCAACAGCTTCGATATCATCCCCAATTAGACCGATGGGACATTCAGATTGAATGGAAACACCACGGTTGAGAGGGAAGAGTACATCGAGTTCTTCGATTAGCTTTAAGAGTTTTTTGTCACCACCGAAAACGATATCTCGTTCTTGGAAGTCGGAGGTGAAGTTCATGGTGCCAAAGCTGTCTATACCTGTGGTGCCGATATAGTAGTTACGACGACCAGACCAAGACCAGTAACCACAACCTACAGGACCGTGGCTGATGTGGATCATGTCTTTGATGGGACCCCAGACCACACCCTTAGAACCGGCATAAGCACAACCACGAGCGGTCATTACACCAGGAAGAGATTTGATGTTAGACTTAACGCCGCAGTCAGCTTTGCCTTCTTCGTATACGTTTAAGTGCTTTTCCCGTTTTTTCTTCGCTTTATCGGGGTAAGCTTCGAGAACTTCTTTAATTAGTTCTTTTCTTTCTTCAATGATGTTCTTGTTTTCTGGAGGTGTCATATTCTGCCTCAGTAGGTCTTAAGGATCTGGGAATAAGGAAGGGAAGGGTACATTTTATTGCCGATCTTCCCCTGAGGGGTTGGGGACTCGTAGTCCCCTAAGGGGTAGAAGGTAGAGAGAAAGTAAAAGGGAAATTATGCAATTTACTCCTTTTTCCTTTTAAAGCGAAGATTATTTCTGAGTAGCGACTTATGCTACAGGAGCTTCAACTGCACTCTTGCCAACCATCTTCTCTGTGTTTTCATCGCTTTCGAGAACACCAAATTCAATTAACAATTCTTCTAGCTCTTCCATTTCGATGGGTGTGGGGATAGCTAGATTTTTGTTTTCGATGATCTTGGTGGCTAATGTGCGATATTCGTTAGCTTGGTTGCTTTCAGGTGCGTACTCGTTAACAGTCATCCGACGCAATTCTGCGTGTTGAACGATGTTGTCGCGAGGTACATAGTGAATCATTTGGGTGTTCAACCGTTTTGCCAGGGTTTCGATCAATTCGATTTCCCGGTCAACGTTACGGCTGTTACAAATCAGACCACCCAAGCGCACACCACCGGTGTGAGCATATTTCAAAACACCACGAGCGATGTTGTTAGCTGCATACATCGCCATCATTTCACCAGATGTAACGATGTAGATTTCTTGTGCTTTGCCTTCACGAATAGGCATTGCGAAACCACCGCATACAACGTCACCTAATACGTCGTAAGATACGAAGTCAACGTCTACGTAAGCACCGTTTTCTTCCAAGAAGTTGATGGCGGTGATAATACCACGACCAGCGCAACCTACACCTGGTTCTGGACCACCAGATTCTACGCAACGAACGTTCCGGAAGCCGGTGAGCATGACTTCATGAAGTTCTATGTCTTCAACAGCCCCTCGTTCAGCAGCCAATTGGAGAACGCTTGTTTGAGCTTTACTGTGCAGCATTAAGCGGGTGGAGTCAGCTTTGGGGTCGCAACCCACAATCAAAATGCGCTGACCCATTTCTGCCATAGCTGCAAGGGTATTTTGGGAGGTAGTAGATTTACCAATACCGCCTTTACCGTAGAAAGCTATCTGTCTAATTTTTTCGTCAGTCATGATGAGTTTTGCTCCTGCAATTGGTTGATTGGTGGGTATGCAGCGTTTGTGTGATGCGTTCACGCCGGATTTATAGCGCTGACCGCGAGAAGAACGTGCCTGGAGGCGATCGCTCTACCCCGAAAACTAGTTCAAGCTTCATCAACTTCCTCGTGAAAATTATTTTCTTTTATTTTTGATTTTTTAGTTTTTACCATTGGTCATTAGTTTGAACTAATGACCAACGAGCTTAAGAATTAAGCACTTTACAAATACGTCATAATGTGGATAAACAAGAAATACCAAGTAGGACTCAACGTAGCTATTTGTCAACAATCAACACCATTTGGTTTGAGAGCAAGATTTAGGTAATCTCAAATCCAAAATCGTGTAAGTCCGATTACTTGTTCAAAATAGAGCCTTTCAATTTGTCAACGCGAGCAACTGCCGCGTTTGTGTCTTCTGTGGATGCACCACCTACAGCCATTGCTTCTTTCAAATGCTTGACAATAGCATCGAAGTGTGATTGCTGTAGATTCATACCCGTGTGTGTTTTTTCCATTGCACGACCGGTGTATTCGTTGGGACCCTCAAAAATTTGAGCGAAGAAAGCAACTTGATGCTTGCCTTGCTTTTCCATATCTGTATTCGCAAAAAACGGTTGGAGGGTGTTATCTGCTAAAATACGTTTGTGGAAATCTTGCACAACTTTTTCAAGAGTTGGTTTTCCGCCCAGTTTGTCGTACAACTTATCCATCTGTTTCTCCTTTGAAGCGGGTTGGATGACCAATATGTGGTGTTGCTGTTTTTTGTCAGTAGGACGCGTTGATCGTTGATAAAAGACCTATATAGAAGTCAAATCCTACATGGATGTACTTGGAGTCCTGCTATGGCGTATTTGTAGAGTACCATTCGTCTTAAAGCAATCGCTCAACTGCTTCAACTACAAGAGTGTGAGATATGCGATCGCGTAATCTGGCTTCGATAGCAATCTTTAATGTTGCGGTACTGCTAGAACAAGAACCGCACGCACCTTGGAGTAATACCTTAACGCGATCGCCTTCGACATCGTAAAGTTCAACATCTCCACCGTCGGCGATTAACACGGGTCTAACTTCTTCATCTAGCACTTTTTGAATGAGTGCGATTTTTTGGACGGTTGTTAGCGCTGGTTTAGCAATTTCTGTAGCAATTCCGCTCTTGTTGTTGAGAGAAGCGGCGATTGGCAGTGCAGATTCCCTTTGCACTTCTTTAATTATATCATCAATAGTCGCTAAACAAGAACCGCATCCCCCACCGGCTTTGACGTAATTTGTTACTTCCTCTGCGGTGATAAGACTATTCTCTCTGATTACGCGGCGAATCTTTGTATCGCTGATGCCAAAACAGGTACAAATTAGCGCTCCTTCATCATCATCGTCATGAACTTCGCGCTCAATGCCGCGATAATTAAAGATAGCAGCTTCTAGCGCTTCTTGCCCCATGACTGAGCAATGCATCTTTGCTTCTGGTAATCCACCCAGGTAATTAGCAATGTCTTTGTTTGTTACTTCCAGCGCTTCATCGAGAGTTAAACCTTTAACTAACTCAGTCAAAGCACTACTTGAAGCGATCGCACTCGTACAACCAAAGGTTTGAAAGCGTGCATCAAGAATCTCGTCGGTATCAACTTGAACTTTCAAGTGTAATCTCAGAGCATCACCGCAAGCAATGCTGCCGACTTCTCCCATTGCAACTTTAACCCCAGCTTCGCCATTATCTTCAATTTCACCCTGATTTTTGGGATTGTAGAAGAGTTCCAATACTTTGTCTGTATATTCCCACATAAGCTGATTTTAGATTTTAGATTTTGGATTTTGGATTGGGAATTGTTAGTTGATAGTTGGAGCGTTGGAGCGTTGGAGCGTTGGAGCGTTGATAGTTGGAAAAACTGTAGCCACGCTCCCACTATCTACGCTCCTACTAACCACTCCCTACCCATTAGCGATGAGCGAGCGTTTGCTCTTGTGCTTGCAACCAGCCTGCTTGGTCGTTTTTGAAGGGCGACATGTCACGCAGACGTTGTATAATACCAGGCATTACGGCGATAACTTGGTCAATTTCGGCTTCGGTTGTGTAGCGACAGAGGCTGAAGCGGATTGAGCCGTGTAAAATGGTGTAGGGTAAGCCCATTGCTCGCAGAATGTGAGACGGTTCGAGAGAACCAGAACTACAAGCAGAACCGGAAGATGCACAAATGCCGTGTTGGTTTAAGTAAAGGAGAATTGCTTCACCTTCGATATACTTGAAGCCAATGTTGGTAGTGTTGGGTAATCTCTGCGTTGTATCGCCGTTAACTTCGCAATCGGGGATTGTGGAGAGTATGGCTTGTTCCAGGCGATCGCGCAATTTTCTTTCTCGCTTTGTCGCTTCTTCTAAGTGTAACATTTCCAGTTCCGCAGCTTTGCCCAAGGCGATAATTCCGGGAACGTTTTCTGTTCCTGAACGGCGCCCACGCTCTTGTTGTCCACCAATCAGGAAGGGACGAAATCTGACACCGCGTCGCACATACAGAACACCAATTCCTTTTGGTGCATGTATTTTATGACCGGACATCGTAAGCATATCGATGGTGCTGGTCTTCATATCTAGCGGGATTTTACCAACCGCTTGCACCGCATCTACATGAAATATAGCACCATATTCTTTGACGCGCAATCCAATTTGCTCAATTGGAAAAATTACACCGGTTTCGTTATTGGCATACATAATCGTCACCAAAGCGGTGTTACCAGTCAGGGAAGCTTCTAGTTCATCTAGATCCAATTGTCCCTGACCATTCACCGATAAGTAGGTAACGGTGTAACCTTGAGTTTCCAGTTGTTTGCAGACATTCAATACTGCTGGATGTTCTACTTGGGTGGTAACGATGTGGCGCTTTTCGGGTTGCGCTAACAGTGCGGCACGAATCGCAGCGTTATCACCTTCTGTACCGCAACTGGTGAAGATGATTTCTGAATCATCCGCTCCCAGTAAGGCTGCTACTTGTTGACGTGCTTGTTTTACGGCTTTACCGACTTGCCCACCAAAGGTGTGCATACTCGAAGGATTACCGTAAAAATCTGTCATGTAAGGCATCATTGCCTCTACTACTTCTGGATCTACTTTGGTTGTGGCGTTGTTATCCAGATAAATGCAGTTCTTTTGCATTGCTTTTTACTTAATTTAAGAATAGCGCAAATTTGTCTTTATATTGAAAGTTTTTAGAGGTGTAGCAATCTTATTTAAAGAGAAACGAACCGCAGAGGCGCAGAGGGCGCAGAGAAGGAGAAGAGAGAGTTATTCTGATTGGTAGTGTATGAAGTGTAATAGGAGCAAATAATTAGCGCTCATTTATTCCTCTCACCAAACTAAATTTGAAACCCTATTTTCAGATTAGTCCGCGTTCGGCTTTGCCGTTGCCGCAGGCTAGGCGGACTTTGTTTGTGTAGCCGCGATTTTCATCGTCGGGGTTTCTTCAATTTTAGTTATTTGCTGTTGATTTTTTTGCAATTGTTCGGAGTATTTCTGGGAATAAGAGTTAAACCAAGTTTCCCAATAATCTGGTTCTTTTTTGAGATTTTTGACTATATTGTTGTAGGTGTCAAACCATGATTCCCAGTAATCGTTTGGCTGTTTAACGCAGCCGTTGCAAGTGGGACAGCCGGCTTGACATTGAGGGACGCTATAAACACTATCAACGCAGTTTGTGCAAAGATCGGGGTCAATCCAGTGGTTTCCTTCAATTATTTTAATTGCACCAACTGGACATACAGATGCACACAGTTTGCAGGAAATACATTGGCTGGTAATTTTGTAACCCATGATTATTCTCCTTATAAATTAGGGGAATGGTGGTTGTTAATTGTTAATTGTTGGTTGTTGGGTGTTAGTAGTTAGTTTTTGGGTATTCTACTATCTTGTACAGAGGCAATTAATCGCGTCTCTACTATCTTGTACAGAGGCAATTAATCGCGTCTCTACTATCTTGTACAGAGGCAATTAATCGCGTCTCTACTACTAACTATTCCTTATTCCATTGCTGGTAAAACTCTAAAGCAACTTTTTCGATGATGTCGTAGCTTTCAACAGTCTGTATTCCGACTGCTTGTAATTTTTCTTTGGGACATTCACCAATTTTGGAGACTAAAACCGCTTTGCAATCTGCGATCGCTTCAATGATTTTTTCTAAACTGGCTTCTTCTCCATATCCACCTTGGCAGAAGTGGTCTATCTTGCGATGACTAACAAAACGAGCTTCGTTAGCATCTACTTCGTAAATTTGGAATTCTTTCGCATGACCGAAGTGTTGATTTACCAATCCGCTACCTTTGGTTGCAACTGCAACTAGGATTTTTGGACTGTTTTGTACAGACGCGATAACCTGTGTCTCAGCTTTGGCTTTTTCTTTAGCTGCTTTGATTTCTTGTTGGAATTTCTCGATACCTTCGTGCACTTCTTGACGTTTAGCCAAGTCGTATTCTGGTGTTATTTCCAAGATTTTGTCTTTGGTAAATTCTTGGCTGCGGTCTTCTCCTAATAATCCTACCGCATCTGCACGACATTGACGACAATGACGCATCATTTTCATGTTGCCGGAGCAATCATCTTGAACTGCTTTGAGTTCTTTCGGTGTGGGACCACGCTGCCCAGTTAAGCCAAAGTGTGTGCCGTGTTCTGGTGCAGAAATCAACGGCATAATGTTGTGCAAGAATGCACCTTTGGAGCGAATGACTCTGTTTACTTCTACCAAATGCTCGTCGTTAATTCCCGGAATCATTACCGAGTTGACTTTGCATAAGATATCAGCTTCTTTCAAAGCTTGGAGTCCTTCCATCTGCTTTTCGTGCAGAATCTTGACTCCTTCAATACCTCTGTAGCGCTTGCGGTTGTAGTGAACCCAAGGATAAATCTTGACGCCGATTTCTGGGTCCACCATGTTGATGGTGATGGTGACGTGATCTATATTTAGTTGTTTAATGCGATCGACGTATTCGGGAAGCATCAATCCGTTGGTTGACAGACAAAGCTTGATATCTGGTGCTTGTTCGGCAATCAACTCAAAGGTGCGGAAGGTCTTTTCTGGATTCGCTAGTGGATCTCCAGGACCTGCGATTCCCACAACTGTCATTTGAGGAATTTTGCCTGCAATTACCAATGCTTTATGTGCTGCTTCTTCGGGGGTTAGCAATTCGCTAACTACTCCGGGACGACTTTCGTTCGCACAGTCATATTTCCGGTTGCAATAGTTGCATTGAATGTTACAAGCCGGCGCAACTGCAACGTGCAGCCTAGCGTAGTGATGATGTGCATCTTCACTATAACAAGGATGCTTGGCGATGCGCTCTTTGGTCTTTTCGTCCATTTCGACGATCGCGCTAGTATCGCTCTTATGTCCGCAACCACCGGATTTTGCTTTGGTTGGTTCTGTGACGGTGGTGTTGATAACTTCTGTAGACGGTAGTGTCATTGAATCTCGCAAAGGATCGGTGGACTGTGGCTGCCACTGTGGGAGATGGAAGTACTACCTGTAGAATTGAAGTCGCGTCTTCTACTCACTTTGTCTGATGACTCAGGTTGTAAAACCCTGGTTTATGACTGGTGTGTGTCAACGTTTGAATCGGGAGTGTGTACAGCCGCGACTTCTATTTATACAGGATATTGTGCTATCTCATCCCTCCACTCACTAATCGCTCTTCTATCTGGGAGGAAAATAAGCTGTTGTCGTTGTCTGAGCGCTTAGTGATTGGCGATATAAGATTTATATCAGTTGTTCACTCTTCAGTTGAAGCGGCTGTTCTGGATAGAATTTATTGAATTAATTAAGCTTGTACTCAAAATATGAAACCCACTTTCCATCTGAGTTTCAAGAATTAAAAAATATTTTTACGGGGTTAGGTACTAGTATTTTCTGATCGGGGTACTAGTATTTAGGGAGGAGGGTGCAGGGGTTTGATGTACTCAACTCTAACCCAATCCTCATAAGGATTAAAGCAGAATTTTAGCTTCTTTTTATCTCTCTTAGGTTGTACTCAACCTACCCTTAAATGCATCAACAAATACCATTTGTGGCAGATTTAAGGGGCGAATATCTAGAGTAGGCTTATGTGGGCTACTCCAGAAAATTGCGAAATTCAATTCTGTATACAACATATCATTTTTTTGAGGGAAAAAATGCCGTTTATTTTTTTTTAATATTTTGAGGAATGTTAATGAGATTAAATTGCAGATTTCAGCAGGGAATGAGGGCGCAAATGCTTTGCTGTGGCGAGATGTAGGGATGGGGATATGAAAGCAAATGAAGGGCGATCGCTCTCTTCATTTAGGAAATTCGCCTTGCAGATGATACCTTACCAGATAAAATCTGTCGTGTTCCACAAATGTTGTAAAAGTTATGCTAGTCATAACCTACGTTGAATAATAAAACCAATGTTGCAATCAGTTGAAGGTATTTATCAAAACGGCAAAGTTGAATTGCTGCAAGTTCCCACCGATGTTGATGAAGCGCAAGTCATTGTTACTTT
>CASBQC010000484.1 GCA_949127805.1 Nostocales cyanobacterium PMM_0081 | reverse complement strand
CCCCCCTCTCCCCCAACTTGCAAGAAGTCATGCTGGGGTATTCTGACAGCAATAAAGACTCTGGTTTTTTGAGCAGTAATTGGGAAATTCACAAAGCTCAAAAATCATTGCAAACAATAGCCGAAAATTATGGCGTGAATGTACGGATTTTCCACGGTCGCGGGGGTTCTGTCGGACGTGGTGGTGGACCTGCTTATGAAGCTATTTTGGCGCAACCGGGTAACAGTATTAATGGACGCATCAAGATTACAGAACAGGGTGAAGTTTTGGCTTCCAAATACTCGTTGCAGGATTTGGCTTTGTACCATATGGAAACCATCACTACAGCTGTAATCCAAGCTAGCTTGTTGCGGACAGGGTTTGATGATATTGAACCCTGGAATGAGATTATGGAAGAATTAGCAGCGCGATCGCGTACACATTATCGCTCTTTAATTTACGAGCAACCTGATTTTATCGACTTCTTCCACCAAGTAACGCCAATAGAAGAAATCAGCCAACTGCAAATTAGCTCCCGTCCAGCGCGTCGTCCCTCTGGAAAAAAAGATTTAAGCAGCCTAAGAGCTATTCCTTGGGTATTTAGTTGGACACAAACTCGATTTTTGCTGCCTTCTTGGTACGGTGTCGGCACAGCTTTACAACAATTCTTGAATGAAGAACCTGAAGAACACCTAAAATTATTGCGTTACTTTTATGTGAAGTGGCCCTTCTTCAAGATGGTAATTTCCAAGGCAGAAATGACCTTGGCAAAAGTAGACATCCAAATGGCGGAACATTACGTCCAAGAATTATCACAGCCAGAAGATAAAGCCCGCTTTTACAAGGTGTTTGAGCAAATCGCCAGCGAATTCTATCTTACACGAGATTTGGTGCTAAAAATCACCGACCATAAACGACTTTTGGATGGCGATCCTGTTTTGCAACGCTCAGTCCAATTACGTAATGGGACGATTGTGCCATTAGGGTTTATACAGGTATCTATCATAAAACGCTTACGGCAATCAATGACTAACACCACCTCTGGGGTTATCCATTCTCGTTACAGCAAGGGTGAACTGCTACGAGGGGCATTGTTAACTATAAACGGTATCGCCGCCGGGATGAGAAATACGGGTTGAGGTGTTAGTGGATGGGTATAAATAAATTCTCTTGAACGTAGTAAGCGGCTCTATCCCTTAAAACCTTAGCTTTGAGCGGTAAACCGCTCACTACAATGACTAAAAACAGAGTTCTAATTTGTACCTTTTTAGCACTAACGTCAGGATTGGTTGGTGGTTATATCAGTGGGCAAATTACTTCAATTCTTCATAGCCAAAAGTGTCAAAATCAAGGTTGGGTATTAAAGGAAGTTTGTAACGCTTGGGTGACACCAGGAGCAATGTGGCAAGGTAGCACTACCGGACTGTGGACGGGGACAGTTTTAGGAGCGTTTGCTGGGGGTTTAGTGACGCGTCAATCTCGTAATTAGTCAAGGGTCAAAAGTCAAGAGTAATTATTTTTGACTAATGGACATCGACCGCTCTTTTATGATGCGTTATCACCAAACCCTTGTAGAGACGTAGCACTTGGTAGTCTCTACATTCATTTTAATTAACTATCAGTTGGCGCAATCGGTGCGTGTAAATTAGTTAAAGTTTTCCAAGAGTTGGTACTAGTATCAAAACAGCGCCAATTAACGCCGTCCGGTTCTTGATAGCAAAATAGAGTGCGATCGCGATCGCTCGATTGGTCTGTTAAATAATATACCATTCCTCGAAAAGGATAAGTTTTACGACTCAACCGTTTAGCTACCGCTTGATTAGGACATTCAACGACAAACACTGGTTGTCCATCTAAATGAGCCAAAGAGAAGATGCACATTCGCAAAATGGCTCGCAGCCAGCTTTCCGAATAAGCAAAACAATCATCTATTATTTTATTGGTCAGAGCTTTTTCTAAAGCACGCTCTTCTTGATGAGGAGTATGAGATTGAGACATAGCACCACCTATTGCTACACCATTGGTTTGAGATTAAACTAAAAACTCTCAAACTGACAAGCGTATCTGGAAACACAGAGTAACAAGATTGTAGAAAGTGGTGAGTAGGCATCCCCTACCGTCGCTTTTTCCCTTTTCCCATCTTCAAATCCGCTATAGTCATCGACCTAATTTAATTATGTTTTGCCCGAAACCTTTGTAGAGACGTAGCACTTGGTAGTCTCTACGTCTTTTCTGGAGATGTCTAATACCTAAGGCTGGTAAAATATACTTATAGCGTTTAAATGAATTATTGCCATGCCTGCTGAAATTAACCCAGGAAACCAAACTACCACAGGTGCCGATGCGATAGATTCCGCGATCGCACAGGGAATTGATTTTGACGGTTCTCCAATTCCGCCTGCCAAATTAGAATTGTACACCCAAGTTATGGCGCTAGAGGCAAATAGACAGCGCAGTGGCGTATCTAATACTATGCGATCGCGCATCGTCCGAATTGGTGCAAAACACATTCCCCAAGCAGAACTCGATAAAAAGCTTGTAGACGCTGGTTTTGCACCTTTGAAAGAGAAAGAAGTTGCCTTTTTCTACGCTGGAAAGTAGATCCACGTTACCCCAACCCCTCCCCAAAAGTTTGCTCAAAGTGATGAAGTAGCAAACACAACATTTCTAAATAAAGGAGGGGTTGGAAAACGGATATGATTGTGAAATATAGTCAATAGTTGGTGTAAGCAAGTATAGTAGAAATTTTTCAACAGATATGCCTCAGTCGCTCACAACAATTTCCCTTACAGAATTTCTCGCTCAATCCAATATTGAGGGTTCCCCTGCATGGGAATTAATTGATGGGCGAGCCTTGCAAAAAACAATGCCAACCCTCTTTCACTCACGGCTACAACGCAATTTAGTCAATTATATCAACCATCGCACCGATCAATTTGAAGCTGTGCAGGAGCTACCCTGCATCGTACCTCCCTACTCACCAGTGCCAGATATTTCTATTATTGCCTGCGATCGCCTTGGCGATGAGGACGGTCCATTCGATGGAGCACCAGATTGGTTAATTGAAATTCGCTCCCCCGATCAAAGCACCTTAGACTTACAAAACAAGATTCTCCACTGCCTCAGCCACGGAGCGCAACTAGCCTGGTTAATCGATCTTGCTCGTCAGCAGATATGGGTCTGGCAAGGAGATGACTTACCCATAGTCTTTGCAGGAACAGACTGTCCACCCAGCTTAAGTATTCTCCCTGAACTTACAGTTAATGCTGTGATGGCTATGACTGGCCGACAATAGCTCACGATCTTTGAGCCAATTACAGCCACGTTTCAGAAATATTAACGCGATCGCTAATTTTTACGTCCAGTATTCTATCCCCAAAAACGCGATGCTCCCAAGGGAAATTGGTAGGCGATCGCTATAAATACTTTAAAAACTGTTCAGGTACTAATTTTAATTCTCCTGATTTAAAACGGCTCATTTCTATCCACAGCGCTGTTTTTTGTCTTTCACCTTCAGCAAAGACTAAGTTTTCTAATTCATAAAATTTGGGATCGACAAAATCACATTGATAGACTTGCAAGATTTCGTGACCTTCTTTACCGTTGAAAGTGAAGATATTTTCTATACAACCCAAGTAATGAATGTTGGTTAATTCCGCTTGAATTTCTTCTTGAAATTCTCGCTGAAGTGCTTCAAAACTGGTTTCCCCAAAGTCAACACCACCACCCATTGCGCGGTAAAAAGTTTGCTGCTTAACTGGATCGTAACCTTCAGAAATAAAAGTGCGATCGCCTTTTTTAATTAATCCCAAAGCTAAAACGCGAATTTCACCTGGTTTATGCATTGTAGTTACAAATTAATTATTCTGCGAAAATTGATGGCTCTCGCTATCTTCTACAGACCAATCTTCATTTTCACCGCCGATATATAATTGCTCAATGGTGACATATTCTTCACTCAGTTGTGTGAGAGAATTGATTAAAACATCGAGAGCGATCGCATCACTAGTTCCTAAATCAAACCAACAACGTCCCCAAATTCCCTCATATTCAAACTCACCCATGTTATGCATCAGTGCTAGCAAACTTTTGTCATAACCCTGGGAGTCATAATTCATGTAACTCAGTTCAACTCCCGTTTCTTGTACCTGGAGATTTTCGGCATTAAATGCACCTAACTTACCTAAATAAAACCACGAATTGAAAACTTCTTCTACATACTGCTTTTCTCGCTCAGAAGGAACTGTAGTGAAACATAGCCAAATCCATACATCAAAAGAGTTAAATTCGCGAAATTGAATATGCATTTGCCACAATCTTTATTTTATTACCAAAAATAAGCATACCAGAACTGGGGAATGGGGGATGGGGGGATGGG
>CASBQC010000483.1 GCA_949127805.1 Nostocales cyanobacterium PMM_0081 | reverse complement strand
CTCTAAGACAATATCAGTCTCTTGATTGATATTTGCTACAACTGTCCCTCGAAATGCTATAATCAATTCCTCATCTATAAATCCCGATAACGCAATTACAGGAACAGTTTTGTCAGCAGACTTAATTAACTTACTATCACGTAATAATCGGGCATAGTCACTTGAATCAGGTTTAGATTCGTAAGTTGCACAGCATATATTTGCAAGTATTTTGGCTCTTTCAAGGCTAAACATAGTTTTATTTACCAAGTAATTAATGGGATTTTAGAACTTTATGGCAGAAAAAGTGCCCAAAGCCTTTGTGGATAGATAAGTCAAATATGTTAAATTTGGGAAAAGTGCCTCAAACCAAGCTACAAAAACACAAGAGCTTAATTGATGTAAAAGCCTTGCTTATTCTACGATTTAAATAAATTTGAGCCTAGTTTTTTACAAAATCTTATTAGTGACAAGTCTTTTGATTACTACGACGTTGTGCTTATCGATTTCGGAAAATTGTTTATATAATTTTTTTAATAAAAAACTATAAGTATATACTTATGTCAATACCTCTAAGGAACGATACTAAAAATAGTGACAATCATTTACTGGAGTTTAGACTAATCGGCACTTTTAAAACTTTAGTTGTGCCACAATCATCAACTTCAAAAGTTTCGCCAAAACCTTCTTTACCTAGTTGTTTGAGTACTCGATAACGACCTTGCAGCAGTATCTCTAACCCACAGTTACGACAAACGCAATTGTTCGCATTTGCTGGGTCAACAGGTTTTGGAGAATCGGGATTGATACAATAGCTCATTGCATCGACTTTTATTCATACTTAAATAGAGGTATAAATTGAATAAATATTTAAGGTTCTACTACTAGATTTCCCTAAAAATCTGACAAAATAACATATTTTGTGGGATTGCTTGCGTTGCGTTGTCGCTTAACCCAGCCTACAATCAGCAATAATTAAAAAAATAAGCCGTTCCTACAATAAGTAAGAACAGCAATACAGACGGTAAGCGTTCATGAATGTCTCATTAACTCCTGAGCTTCAACAGTTTATCCAAAGTCAACTTGAAAGCGGTAGGTATGCTTCATCTGACGAATTGATTATTGCTCTTATCAAGCTTTTAGAGGAACGCGATCGCATCTACAAAAGTCGATTTGATGAACTGCAACGGAAAATTATAATTGGTATTGAAGCCTCAGAACAGGGTGAGGTTGTTGATGGTGAGACGGTTTTCCGCAAACTGGAACAGAAGCTACAACAGCGTCGCTAATCAAAATATTGAAGTTGTGGGGAGTAAGTCTCAAAAATTAAGCAAAAAGCCATTTCCAAAGAAAATGGCTGATAATCTCGATTTTGAATTGAAATTTGCTCATAGTGCGATCGCACTCTCTGCGAAGTTCTGAGTGGAGATTTCCTCCTCTCAGATTCTTCTATTAAATCTCAAATGGGTATTACGCCATTTGATTTTCAATTGCCCACCGCGCTAATTCAGTACGGTTGTGCAAATTGGTTTTGCCCAACATATTGGAAACGTGGCTTTCAACGGTGCGCTGACTGACGTTTAGTTCTTCAGCGATTTCCCGATTAGCTAAACCCCTAGCAACAAACTGAACTACTTTCAGTTCGGTTGGAGTTAGCTGGACATCGAAGGGAACCTGGATGCGGGAACCGCTTTCTCCTCCTTTTGCTTGGTGTTCTTTCCAGCGGATAGTTTGTTTGAGCGAAGATTCAACTTGGGCAACGAGTTCTTCAGGTTCAAAAGGCTTGACCATGTAGACGTCAGCACCTTTATTTAATCCTTTAACTCTGTCGGCACTTTGACCTTTCGCAGAAAGGAAAAGAACGGGAATCCAGCTGGTGCGTTCGTTTTGCCGGACTTGTTCAACAAAAGTGTATCCGTCCATTTCCGGCATCATCACGTCGCAGATGATCATGTCAGGGATATCCTGCTCCAAAATTTCCAGAGCTTCCCGACCATTTTCCCCAGTGATGACTTCATATCCCCGGAATTCCAAGTAGTCCTTCACCAGCAAGATGAGGTTAGGGTCGTCATCAATTAGTAGAAGTCTTTTGTGATCTTTCATGCTGGGCTCTTTCATAGCAGTGGCACTTGTTGCGCTTGGGTCCATCAAGGTCTTGATTAGTTATCCTCTATGGTGGATCATTGAGATGTTGTCCTTTTTTTCCCACTTAACTTGCCTTTGCTTAAGCGATGTCACAAAAGCGATTTTCACTTTTGTGATATTAGTCATTCAATGGCAAAACTCCAGTAAGGATACGTAGAGCAGTAGTTACTATAATGCGTTATTATAGATCGCTTTGTACGTGGCTGGTGGAAAACACTGATTAAATAATAATCTTTTGCGTTCACACGTAGGTATTGGAAGTTCGCTCGTCCTATCTAAAAACCAACCAAGCGCTTCAATTCTGCTGACTGCTGTTTCATATCCAGTGGATGTTAAGCCTCGATTGGATGTTCGCGCATAAACAAAGGAAGTTTCAAAGCACATGTTGGGTCAAAAATGCATATTCTTCCACCACCATATTGCCTTCAAGTCTTCTTGATTAAGCCGCTTTCCGGGACTTCCGGGGTAACGCAGGCGATACCAGACACCATCCGGGTAAACCACCATTATCGGTCTAGAACAACAAACTCGCAAGCAGTTGGTTTTGCTCTTAGAAATGCAAGTGGGATATTTGTCTTGCGGCTGGTCAAGTTTGAGCCTTTGCAGTCGAACAAGCAAATGTTCCCAAGATTCCAGATTAGCTTGTTTTGTGTTGCTTTTAGGAACTATCTGGTCAGCACATATAAAAACATGTGGCTGAAGGAATGCAAGTCCCAAAGTTTTTACACAATTTCTTAAGGTTTATTGCCCTTGAACATGAGTGGTTTTTGGGATTTTCACACCAAGACTGGATCACTGTATTGTTACTCATTAAGCGGCTCCCTGATTACTGTTCTATATCAATTTTTCCACTTTGCAAATAAATTTGACTATATAAAAATATTCGCAACTTACAAAACAAAACCCGGTCAAGAAAAATAATTGAGTATTTGTACTTAAGTATAACTTTGGTTGCTTAGTTCGGGAACCCGTACAAGTCAATTTATTGCCATTGCATACCGCAGTTAGCTACATTAGCACTCAGGAGTCGAGAGTGCTAACAAGAGGCGAGAAATTCATATGGCAGCTGTATCTCTAAGCGTTTCTACTGTAAAACCTTTAGGCGATCGCGTTTTCGTAAAAGTGAGCGCATCTGAAGAAAAGACCGCAGGTGGTCTGTATTTACCCGACACAGCCAAAGAAAAGCCCCAAGTAGGGGAAGTGGTTGCTGTGGGTGATGGCAAAATCAAAGATGACGGTGGTCGTCAGGCATTGGATGTAAAGGTCGGTGACAAGGTGCTGTACTCCAAGTACGCCGGTACCGACATCAAACTCGGCACTGACGAGTATGTCCTGCTTTCAGAAAAAGACATTTTAGCGATCGTTAGTTAGTGGATGGTGGATGGTGGGAGCGTGGATAGTGGTTAGTAGAACAACGCTCCAACAACCAACAATTAACAAATTTACAAATTTACAAATAGCAGGTTAAACGTAGGCAATTATGGCAAAGCGCATTATCTATAACGAAAACGCCCGTCGCGCCCTCGAACGAGGCATGGACATCCTGGCTGAAGCCGTGGCTGTTACCCTTGGTCCCAAGGGTCGTAACGTGGTGCTAGAGAAGAAATTTGGCGCACCACAAATTGTCAATGATGGTGTGACGATCGCCAAAGAAATCGAATTAGAAGACCACGTTGAAAACACTGGCGTTGCTTTGATTCGTCAAGCCGCTTCTAAAACCAACGATGCTGCTGGTGACGGTACAACAACCGCAACCGTGCTAGCTCACGCAATGGTCAAAGAAGGCTTGCGGAACGTTGCTGCTGGTGCAAATGCGATTTCCTTGAAGCGCGGTATTGACAAAGCTACCGGGTTTTTGGTAAAGAGCATTGCCGAGCAAGCTCGTCCTGTAGAAGATTCTAAAGCGATCGCTCAAGTTGCGGCAATTTCGGCTGGTAACGACGAAGAAGTCGGTCAGATGATTGCCCAAGCAATGGACAGAGTAGGCAAAGAAGGCGTAATTTCCCTAGAAGAAGGGAAATCTATGACCACCGAATTAGAAATTACCGAAGGGATGCGCTTTGATAAAGGCTACATCTCTCCTTACTTCGCAACCGATCCTGAGCGGATGGAAGCGGTGTTTGACGAGCCTTACATCTTGCTCACAGACAAGAAAATCGCTTTGGTACAAGACCTCGTACCAGTGTTAGAGCAAGTTGCTCGTGCTGGTCGTCCTTTGGTGATTATCGCCGAAGATATTGAAAAAGAAGCTTTGGCAACTTTGGTTGTGAACAGACTGCGTGGCGTTTTGAACGTTGCTGCTGTCAAGGCTCCTGGATTTGGCGATCGCCGCAAAGCGATGCTAGAAGATATCGCGGTTCTCACCGGTGGTCAACTAATCACCGAAGATGCAGGTTTGAAGCTTGACAACACCAAGCTAGATATGCTAGGTAAGGCTCGCCGCATCACCATCACCAAAGATAGCACCACAATTGTTGCCGAAGGTAACGACGTTCCCGTGAAAGCGCGTTGCGAACAAATCCGTCGTCAGATGGATGAAACCGAATCGAGCTACGACAAAGAAAAGCTGCAAGAGCGTTTGGCTAAACTTGCTGGTGGTGTTGCTGTGGTCAAAGTCGGTGCAGCAACCGAAACCGAAATGAAGGACAAGAAGCTGCGCTTAGAAGACGCTATCAACGCTACCAAAGCTGCTGTGGAAGAAGGTATTGTTCCTGGTGGTGGTACAACTCTCGCTCACTTGGCACCTCAGCTCGAAGAATGGGCAAAAGCCAACTTGAAGGATGAAGAGTTAATTGGTGCTTTGATTGTCGCTCGTGCTTTGCCTGCTCCTCTGAAGCGGATTGCTGAAAACGCTGGTCAGAATGGTGCTGTCATTGCTGAACGTGTGAAAGAGAAGGAATTCAACGTTGGCTACAACGCTGCGACTAACGAATTTGTAGATTTGTTTGAAGCTGGTATTGTTGACCCTGCGAAAGTGACTCGTTCTGCTCTGCAAAATGCGGCTTCTATCGCTGGCATGGTGTTGACAACCGAATGTATCGTTGTTGACAAGCCTGAGTCTAAGGATGCTGCTCCTGCTGGTGGCGGTATGGGCGGTGGAGATTTTGATTATTAAGGTTTATTAACCCCCCCCTTATTTTTAAAGCGGCTGCCTCCTAGTGGGGGCGGCTTTTTTTTAACGCAAAGAGAAGCAAAGAGGAGGAGGAGAGAGAAGTTTTATTTGTTTGATGAGACTAAGATTATATCTTGCACCTTTACGCATAAACAATGAATCGAATATTTTTAAGTAGCTAATTTAACCTCAATCAAATATTCTCAACAGTCCTCGTTCAGAGGACTTTAGCTATCAGACAGGGACTTATAGTCCCTGGCGATCAAGAACGTAGATAAGAAAGAATTAGGCTCAGGGTAGATACGGACATTTGTGGAGAAAACTTCTTAAATTCAGTAATTTTGTTTATATTAAAATCTGATTCTTTATCTTGAGATTGTGCTTCCAATAGCTTACGCGCTACATCACGAGCAATTTCTAAAGTTTCAGCAACCGTCCGTCCTTGAGCTACTAAACCTTGAAGTTCATCCGATGTTGCTAAATAAACGCCTTCTGGTAATTTTTCAATATGGATGTTAAGTAATCTTTCCATTTTTGGATGCAGTTGTTATTTTTAATAGTTACGTTAATTACTATAATATCGCTTTTTGGAGAGCGATATCTTGCGACAAGCCTCTCTGCGTCTACGCGCTCTTAGAGGTTGTTTGAAAAGTCTGATTTATTACACACCGGGCGAATATAATTCGCGCGCCAGTTGCTACAACGGGGCGGCAGCTTTTCGCTCTTAAGCTTAAGAGCGAAAACGTGCCTTGGG
>CASBQC010000482.1 GCA_949127805.1 Nostocales cyanobacterium PMM_0081 | reverse complement strand
ATTTACGATAATAAGTTTCAGTGTTTTAACTAAAATTTGAATAAAAATTCAGTGTCAGTTTAGGTTGATTGCAAACCAAAACTAACACGGGGATTTTCTGTCTACGACCGCATCAAACAGAAACTTTTTATCGCCTCAAGTTAAATGCCAAACAATTAAAAATGCCCGAAAATTATCCGATTTTTATTTAATAAATTGTTGCATATTTTTTCCGACTTTTTGCGGATAACACTCACTTTACAGCTATCCGCTGACACACTAATTCAACCGCTAAATGTATCGCTGCTTTCATGGAAGTAGCATCGGCAATTCCTTTACCTGCAATATCAAAAGCTGTCCCATGATCTGGTGAAGTCCTAACAAAAGGAAGACCGATAGAAGTATTAACTGCTCTATCAAATGCCATCAATTTCACAGGTATTAAACCTTGGTCGTGGTAAAGTGCGAAATAAGCATCAGCAGGATTTTGGATTAGAGAATTTCCGTACCAAGCTTGACCAGGCTTCACCCACATTGTATCCGGCGGGACCGGACCATCTAACTGAAAATTAGGACGATTTTTACGCTCTTGTTCTAACCAGGGAATTAACCAATCTTGTTCTTCATGTCCTAGTTGTCCCTGTTCACCACTGTGGGGATTTAAACCAGCGATCGCTATTCTTCCTCTTTTTATCCCAAAGTCTTTTTCTAAACATTCCACCAGCAAATCTAATTTTTTTGTCATTAACTGCGGTGTTAATACCTGGGATACTTGACTTAATGGAATATGTGTGGTGGCTAGTATTGTGCGGAGTATCCAATTAGTGTGAGGCGATCGCGCGACAAATAACATCCCAAAGTGGTCAACTCCAGATTTTTCGGCTAAAAGTTCAGTTTGCCCTGGATAATTATAGCCTGCCGCCCTCCATGCAGATTTAGCGATTGGACCTGTAACGATCGCATCAAATTTACCAGATAGTGTGTGAGCGATCGCTGTTTCCATATAAGCAAAACTAGCCGCACCACTAGCTGCATTACCAATTCCGGTGATAATTTCACCTTGGGAAGGCACATCCAAAACTGACAAATCAGCCGGATTTGCCATCAAGTCTAAATTTCCACTTAAATTCAACTTAGTATAAGCTTGTATCAGTAAATCCCGGCTTCCTACGACTGTTACATCGCAGTTTTTGCTAACATCCGGATCTGCCAAAGCCTTCAAAACCACCTCTGGTCCAATCCCAGCCGGATCTCCTAACGTCAGCACCAGACGCGGACGCTGTTGTTTATGAGATGTTACCGTAACATTTGAATACATATGATTTAAAATCCTACTCAAAAAGCGGGAATAATATTAGGTGGGCATGGGACATGGGGCACGCTCGCATTGGGGAACGCGGTAATTTCCCCCACACCACGCTTCCCCCTTGTCCAAGCGTCCCCAGTCCCCAACCCTTCTGATAGACTTAGTTTATATAAATTAACCATTCGCAACAGGAGAATTACACTAATGAGCGAAATTGTGGCAGCAACTCTATTACCCATCGCTTTAATCTTCATAGGCTGGGGTTTGGGCGCATTATTGCTGAAGATTCAAGGCGCAGAACCAGAATAATCGTTCTCCTGAGCCGAAGCTTGACAAGGGAGAGGCGACAAAAAAGTCTCTCCCGAAAATGAGTTTCTTAAAAATATTGTAAACTTTTGTTTGCATATGCGAGTCTGATAAGATTCTATTAATAAAACTTTAAGATTTTTTACAAAGCCCCATGACATTATTAATCGTCGGTGCCACTGGCACCTTGGGAAGACAAGTGGCTCGTCGTGCGATCGATGAAGGCTATAAGGTACGCTGTCTTGTCCGGAGTGCCAAAAAAGCTGCATTTCTCAAAGAATGGGGCGCGGAACTCGTACCAGGAGACTTGTGTTATCCCCAAAGCCTCCCAGATGCCCTTGAAGGTGTAACCGCAGTCATTGATGCTTCTACATCTCGTCCTACCGACTCACTGAGTATTAAACAACTAGACTGGGATGGCAAGGTAGCATTAATTCAAGCGGCTAAAGCTGCGGGTGTAAAACGTTTTATCTTCTTTTCCATTATTAATGCCGATAAATATCCAGAAGTACCGTTGATGGAAATTAAGCGGTGTACAGAACTCTTTTTGGCAGAGTCCGGCTTGAATTATACTATTTTGCAGCTAGCTGGCTTTATGCAAGGGTTAATCGGTCAATATGGAATTCCGATTTTGGAAGGACAACCAGTTTGGATGACGGGTGAGTCTTCCCCCATAGCTTACATGGACACTCAAGACATTGCGAAGTTTGCTATCCGCGCTTTAAGCGTCCCAGAAACAGAAAATCTTGCTTTTCCTGTGGTGGGTACTCGTGCTTGGAGTGCTCAGGAAATCATTAACCTGTGCGAACGCTTGTCTGGAAAAGATGCCAAAATAACCCGGATGCCATTAAACTTACTGCGAGGAGTGCGGAACATAACGCGGTTCTTTCAGTGGGGGTGGAATGTCGCTGACAGACTTGCGTTTACAGAAGTATTGGCAAGTGGTAAACCCCTAAATGCCTCAATGGATGAAGTATACAAAGTTTTTGGGTTAGACCAACAAGAAACCAGCACCTTGGAAAGCTACCTGCAAGAGTACTTCAGCCGAATTATGAAAAAACTTAAAGAAATAGACTACGAAAAAACTAAAGCCAAAAAGAAGAAGGAAAAAAGAAGCCCCTTTAAAAAGACTTCAAATTAGTTAAGAGTTAAGGGTCAAGGGTCTATAGTAATTATCTAGACCAATTCCCAATTCCCAATTCCCAATTCCCACATTGTCCAAAATGTGTCACGATTAACATAATATAGAGCATCGCAAGCAAGTTGGATATTTGAATGTGCCGAAAGCAGGCATTATTTACAACGACGTTAAACCGATAGCGAGTCGTGTCGCTATCGAACTGGAAGACAAGCTAACCGCAGCCGGTTGGGATGTTTACGTCACAACGGGTATCGGTGGTATGCTGGGCTATTCTACCCCAGAGAGTCCTGTATGCCACACTCCGATTGAGGGTCTGACACCCCCTGGTTTTGACTCAGAAATGAAGTTTGTCGTGGTATTGGGGGGAGATGGGACTGTTTTGGCAGCCTCTCGCCAAGTTGCGCCCTGTGGCATTCCATTGCTAGGGGTGAATACTGGTCATATGGGGTTTTTGACTGAGGCTTACCTCAACCAATTGCCCCAAGCAATAGAACAGTTGATTCTGGGTGAGTATGAAATTGAAGAGCGGGTAATGCTCACCGTCAAAGTATTTCGGGGAGAGTTGCTGCTGTGGGAAGCCCTCTGCTTGAATGAAATGGTGCTGCATCGAGAACCGCTAACCTCCATGTGTCATTTTGAAATTGTCATAGGACATCATGCGCCAGTAGATATTGCCGCAGATGGTGTGATTATTTCTACACCAACGGGTTCTACAGCTTATTCATTGAGTGCTGGAGGACCGGTGGTAACTCCAGGGGTACCTGTGTTACAATTAGTGCCGATTTGCCCTCATTCTCTCGCTTCTAGGGCATTGGTGTTTCCTGATAGTGAACCAGTAAACATCTACCCAGTAAATATTCCTCGCCTGGTAATGGTGGTGGATGGTAACGGGGGGTGCTATATTCTGCCACAGGATCGGGTATATTTAGAGCGATCGCAATATACGGCACGATTTATTCGCTTGCAACCACCAGAGTTTTTCCGAATTTTACGAGAAAAATTAGGTTGGGGTCTACCACACATCGCCAAACCAACCTCAGTAGAATTGCCTTAATTAGGGACTGGTGACTGGTGACTGGTGACTGGGAAGAAACAGAACGACCATATTAAAAAGGATGAAGGATAAAAGATGTTCGCGTTCGCGGAGCGTCCCGTTCGCGTAGCGTCTCCCCTTCTCCCAAAGGGAGAGGCTAACACCAAGGGAGAAGGATGTTTCTGAGAAAGAATTTGAACTTTCTTTTTTGTTAGAAAGCCCAAATAAAACCCGTATTCGAGACGTATTTCTTAAACCCCATAGTATTTATTTCATACTTCATACT
>CASBQC010000481.1 GCA_949127805.1 Nostocales cyanobacterium PMM_0081 | reverse complement strand
GTGGAGGTGTGGAGGTGTGGGGGAGCGTTATTGAGCAAAATAATTCTTTTTTCCCAATGCCCGACTTTGCCCACTCCCTACTCCCCAGGGGACTGCTCATATTGCATTGCTTTTCTTAAACTAGTAAGAGCTTGTTGTTCGCTGCGAGGGTCTTTAAGTGACCTAGCTAAATTTAAACGTTCTTTATAAAATGTAATCGCTTTGGTATAATCGCCCAAAGCTTCACAAGCAACTCCTAAACTGCCGAGAGACTGTTCTTCGCCACGTTTATCATTAAGTTCTCTGGCTATATGCAAGCGTTCTTCATAATATATAATAGATGAAGCATAATCGCCGATCGCATAACAAGCATTACCTAGGTTTTTCAGCACCTGAGAAGTGTTGGGTTTATTGTTGAGAGAACGTGATATTGTGACACACTGCTCATAGTAGGCGATCGCTTTCGGATAATCGCTCAAAGCATACCAAGCATTGCCGATATTTTTTAGCACTTGTTCCTCACCCCAGCGATCTTGAATTTCGCGAACAAATTCTAAGCTTTGCTGCTGATACTCAATCGCCTTTGGTATTTCGCCCAAAGCTTTATAAACTAATCCTAAGTTATTCAGCGCCGCCACTTGAGTTCGCTTATCTTGCAACTGCTGCGCTATTTTCAAGCACTCTTGCAAAAACTCAATTGCTTTTTGATACTCGTTTAGGTGACGATAAGAATTACCCAAATGGGAAAAAGCCTGCACTCGCAGCCGCAAGTCAGAAGAATCTTTGGTTAAAGATAGACACTGCCCAGAGTAAGAAATTGCGCTTTTATAATCTCCTGAAGCATAAGCCACTAATGCTAAATAGGAAAGCGCTTGAGCCTGTTTTTCTAAGTCAGAAAAAGCTTGAGACAGTGCTAAAGATTCTTGTAAGGACTTCATCGCAGCAGTTAAGTCTCCTGCTTGTTGTTGTTGAACTCCTTGTCGCAGTAGCCTAGAAGCATCGGATGAGTAGTCGTCACTATCTTGTGGAAGTAGCATTTCACCTTGTGAATTTTTATCAAAGTCGTATCTAATTGTGCCGTGTTTCCTTGCATTCTTGACACTAGGGCGTAGTTAATATATCATTATTAGCTGCCCATTGTCTAATATCTTGGCGAGCGATCGCAGCTGCCATCAAATCGGGAAATTTATCAGGAGTGCAAGCAAACGCGGCAATCCCAAATTCTGTTAATGATAAAGCAATATGGCGATCGTACATCGGTGCGCCGTCATCATTCAACGCTAGCAAGGCGATAAATTGCACCCCAGCATTCACCATCCCTGCAACTCGCTTGAGCATTTCTTTCTTGTCGCCGCCTTCATACAAATCACTTATTAATACCAAAATTGTATCGTGAGGCTGTTGCACAAAACCTTGACAATATGCTAAAGCTCTATTTATATCTGTGCCACCACCCAATTGAGTCCCAAATAGTAAATCTACTGGGTCTTGCGCTTCATCAGTCAAATCTACAACTTCGGTATCAAAGGCAACTACCCGCGTCTGCACTGCTGGTAAAGATGCCAATACACATCCAAAGATACCTGCATAGACAACAGAAGTTGCCATTGAGCCACTTTGGTCAATGCAGAGTATGATGTTGCGTAAATTACTTCGCTTGCGTCCATAACCGATTCTAACTTCTGGAATAATGGTACGATATGATGGTTGATAATGCTTAAGATTGGCGCGGATGGTGCGATTCCAGTCAATTTCATTGTGTCGGGGACGACGGTTGCTCCTGCTGCGGTTCAAGCTGCCCATAATCGCTTGACGCATCGGGTTAGCGAGTTTGCGTTGTAGTTCTTCCACCACGCGACGCACAACCATGCGTGCTGTATCTTTAGTAATGCTTGGCATAATATTGCTTAAAGAAAGCAAATTCGCCACTAAATGCACATCAGGTTCAACAGCTTCCAGCATTTCTGGTTCTAACAACATTTGACGCAAATTCAGACGTTCTAACGCGTCGAGTTGCATCACCTTAACTACCGATGAAGGGAAATAGGTGCGAATGTCAGAAAGCCAACGAGCAACTTTTGGGGATGAAGAGCCTAAACCACCAGAGCGCTCGCTATCGTACAATGCACTCAAGGCATTGTCCATTGCCAAATCAGCACCGCTTAATCGACACCCTGTACCGTCAGCTTCTTGACTTCCTAACAAAAGTCGCCACCGACGTAAACGTTCATCGTCATTTTGAGTCATACTTGAGGCTGTTTTAGAAGCTTTTATCTATTAATTGGTCTTTTTGTATTCCATATTAATTCAAATTCGGCTTTTGTAATTATCTCCGAAGTGAGTAGCATCATAAAATAGAACGTTTCCGTTTTCGTAAACTTCTATTTGTCTGACGACGCGTGAATTATCATTAATTTCCATAAAATAAGTACTAGTACCGCACTCATCAAAGTCACCACCAAGGGATTGATCCCAAAACCATTTGCAGTATTTCATAGCTTTCGCTCTATAGAGAAATACAATTTTACTTATTATAGTTATTGGAAAAGTGCTAATTTTAGTTTCTTTCTCTGCCTCTGTTGCATTATGTATTATTCACTTTTGTATGATAAGTATGACGCAAGATATCTCGCACTTCCATTAAAATTATTCCCAGCCTATTTTTACCACTACCATTAGCACCACAACCCCAGTAATAATCAATTGGAGAATTTTCGACTATTTCTGCGTCTCCTGTAGAAAGCAAAATTTCTCGGATATCACCATGAGTTTCAAATTTCCGTACCAATGCTTTCCGCATAATATCGTCTTTAATTTGTTCCCAATCTGGATGTAAGGGACGAGTTCTTTCCCGTCCCATTTTTGCTGCTTCTTTCGGTGTTTTCACCTTGCGAATTTGTTCGGCATCAGGTGTTCCGGGAAATTTTTGCGCTTGAAAATAGTGTTCGCTGGTAGACCAATACAACCCATCTAATTCAAAGCCGTGTGAGGAAAAGTTTGAGAAACAACCGTATTTTTCACGCGGGTGGTAAAAGTAAATTTTCATAACGATTTATGAACGAGTAATAAATTT
>CASBQC010000480.1 GCA_949127805.1 Nostocales cyanobacterium PMM_0081 | reverse complement strand
GTTGATACCTTTGGAATCGTTATCACCTTGATTATTAGTTTTTAAGAATTCCAGACTGAATTTTGCATCGTCACCAAGGCAAGTTTTTTCAGCTTCAACTGCTGAATTGCCTTGCAAATTTTTACAGCTAGATAAAAAGGCGATCGCTACTACAAAAATAGATAATAAAAGTCTTGTTTTCATCAACATATTAAGTAAGCTTTTGACATAGCGCTCAAACGCTATCACAATTTTGTCAAATTAATAGAATGATTTTTTGTGAATTAGTAACGCACCTTAGACTGTTGATGGTGCGTTACGCTTTCAGCTAACGCACCCTACAATTTAATTTTATTAACTAAACTTTTGTTTTACAGTAAACCCAAATCTTTCAGGCTGCGTCGTGTAATTTCAATTCGGGCAGGTAGGTCTGTTGGTTTATTCATGTCAATGGTTGTTGCGAAGAAATAGACATTTTTGTTTTGCTCTAAATAGCCGACAAACCAACCCAATTCTGGTTTAGTGCTGTTTAATAGACCTGTCTTTCCCCGCAGTGTATAATCTGGAGTTTGTTCTCGCACCATGATGTCTTTAACCAGATCCATTGTCCGTTGCGAGAAGGGCAGCTTGTTTCGATATAATCTTTGCAAGAACTCAATCTGTGATGTCGGGGTAATTTTCAATGGTCCTTGCAACCAAAAGCGATCGATATCTTCAGCGGTGCCAATCTGACGGTTGCCATAACCTACTTTATCGATAAATTGCTGCATCCGCTCATGTCCCGCTCGACGTGCGAGAACTTGATAAAACCAGACTGTTGAATCTTTGAAAGCTTGACGCAAATTCGTATCGTGATTCCAAACATCGATATCTCGGTGAATTCCATCCCAGGTGAGGACAGCGACATCATCCGGCATGATACCAGTTTCTAATGCCACCATTGCATTAAAAATTTTAAACGTCGAAGCTGGAATCATTGCAGTCGCGTTACGTTGAGGATTGTGTTCATAGGTGCGGTTGTTGTTCAAGTCGTAAATTAAGATCGATCCTGAGAGTTTAAATTCTCGGAAATGTCGTCCTAAATCTGGTGCTTCCGCAATTACTGGATGTTGAGTGATGGTGGAATTATTTTCAGCCAGAACACGCACGCTGAAACTTACCGCGATTAACAAGGTGATACATCCAACAATAAAGATAATAAAGCGCGATCGCCACACACGAAGCAGCATTTTTTATCCTCACAAATATTAACAAGCAGGAAATAATACACCGTCGTTTTGCTGATTTCCGGATGGCAATGATATCATGTCCCCTTAATTAACATTAATAAAAACATTGCAACCGTCGTAGAGACGTTCCGACGGAACGTCTCTACAATATGTGTGATTAAAAAACATGATATAAAAATCCCCGCTACAGCATAACCATAGCGGGGGTTTTTATATGTCGATTTTAGTTAATCCAAAATCCAAAATTAAGAGAACCACTCGGCAACAGCTTCTTCTTTAGTGTTGGTGTTGCGAGATGGTGTCTCACGAGTAAACTTCATTTGAATTGACCGTGTTTGCTCACCATCAACAGCGACAGCCTTAATCGGATAGTCAATTAAACCATCTTGGAAGGACATCTGGAAGCGGAATGTACCATCTGGATTCAGCTTAATCTGGCGATCGCCAATTGTTACGGTAGCATCGGGTTCGGTTGCACCGTAAACAATCAACTCAGCATCCGCAATTAACCAGAACTGACGCGGACGCATCGGCACGTCTTCAGAGAAGCCAGCACCGGACATTCCCACACCAGACATGGTTAAACCAGATGCGGTGGGAACTGCCCACATACCTACCCCAGAGGGGAATACGTAGGAACTGATGGTTTGTTCGTGTACGGAAGTTTGATGCATCGAGCCAAATATAGAACCAGCAACGCGCATTGCTTCGGTAGACTCAGCCATACCAAAGATTTCGTCATAGATGGGATTGCTACCGTTGGCGTTCCCGTAAGCGTTACCGTTAGCGTATGCGGTTGTTTCGGCGATTTTCTTGGCTGGGGGAACCAGTTCATATTGAGTTTTGCCAGCCAAATCTTCTTCAAAGTTGACTGTGATGAAAACGTCTTCAATCCAGTCAGAAGGATAGACGGGAGGAATATGTACTGGTGCCGATCGCGCTAGAATCAACCAGCGACCATCAGCACTACGATAACCGATATCAAGTACATAATCGCGATCGCTCACCGGCACCGGTAAATACCATTCCCGCGCTAATTCATCAGAAGGATATTCTTGAATGCTGTGGGGACTTTGGTATTCAATATTGATGTCGGTAACATCATAAATCCGCAGTGCTAGTTGTTGTCCACCTTGGCGACGCAGTTCTTGTTTGTGTTCGTTGGAAACATCCCAGTAAGTGTAAGCCCACTGAGGATCTCGCGGCATCAGCACAATCCGGCTTTCACCGTAACCAGCTGGCAAATCGGCGAGTCCTTCGTCAACATCTGCCAAAGAGCCACCATTACGATCTATTTGACCTAATTCAAATTTTGCGGCTTCCACGGTTTCCTGTGCCTCCGGTGAACGAGATGGGGTGAGCGAAACTTTACTACGCTGAACTTCTTGAATCGATGCCAGCAATTGCGATTTACGCATTCGGCTATAGCGAGAGATACTGTATTCGCTAGCAACTCTACGTAGTTGCCTTAGTGTCATCTCTTCTAGGGGTGGGCGTTCTTTTGCCATGATTTTAGCCTCCAGTAGTTTAAAAGGTAAATGATTTCCCCTGGCTAAAGAGTGGTGTAATAAATGGCATCCAATCCAGATGAACTTCTTATTCCTGAAGGAGTGGTTTTTGCCCAGTTTTGAGGTTTTTTTAGTCGGTTTTTAAATTAAGGTCTACTTCCTATAAATTCCCTACAAATGTCATAAGCATTTGTTTGGGATCGGAAAAGTCCCTTTGTTAATGAATATTAACTGACAAACCCGTACAGGGATCAAGGGGTCTCAAGACCCGTTTTTGTCGTTTTCACGAATTTATCAGCCATTTGGGGATCGCTAAGTTATGCTTTCATGACATTACGGCAGAAACGCCCATTGTTCAACCAAAAAAGAGAGAGCTAATGTCAGAAAAAGATGACATTAGCTCAAAACCTAGTCTTCAAAGTACATCTGTCGCACAAATCATCGCTTAACCGAAGCGTCCACTAATATATTCCGCAGCTTCTTGAGTTTTTGGAGACTCGAAGATTTGCCTTGTCGGACTAAACTCAACTAATCTTCCGTAGCGTTTGCCACCTTGATCGGTTTCTGTATTAAAAAATGCCGTCCAATCTGCCACCCTCGAAGCTTGTTGCATATTGTGAGTCACCATAATGATGGTGTATTGTTGCTTGAGTTCTAAGCAGAGTTCTTCAACTTGACGGCTAGAAATTGGGTCGAGAGCAGAACAAGGTTTATCCATCAATAATACATCGGGTTTCATGGCGATCGCTCGCGCAATGCACAGTCGTTGTTGTTGTCCACCAGACAAAGCTGTACCTTTTGATTTCAGTTTGTCTTTGACTTCATGCCAAATTGCAGCAACCGAATAAGCCAATGAGCAACCCCAAAATAAAAATTCTTTCAAATACTTTACCTAAGGTTTCTCTACTTTCGACATTATCAGTAAATTCTGTCTTTGAATTTAGAGAATTATCTCGTCTGTATGTTGTAGACATGTTTATTAGTCGTACTTTTCTTTAAAGCGATGATAAATCCAGTAACTAACAATATTCAAATTCAGTGATACCATTAGCGTCAGCACCTTCAAAGTCAACAACGCGGTACTGCTTTGATAGCATCTAAGCTGATACCAATGGTAGTAATCATTAATACACCTGCGGCACAAAAAACTGCTCGTTTAGGGGGGGACGGATGTAATTATCCCCTGTCCTCCTGGGGGGTAACTCTAGGGGTGGGGGTGTCAAGTCTTCGTAAGGTATTTTGCTGAGGATGTGACTGATACAGTTAAGGCGGGCACGTTTTTTATCGTCAGCATCGATGGTAAACCAGGGAGCTTCTGGAATGTTGGTATGAGCAAACAT
>CASBQC010000479.1 GCA_949127805.1 Nostocales cyanobacterium PMM_0081 | reverse complement strand
GGAGACAATTAACTACCATCCACTATCCACTATCCACTATCCACCATCAACTAACATTAACTAGCGCAACGCTCTAGAGGTGACAGAGCGTTGTAAATTAGCTAAAGCGCGGTTGTAATCCAAAATAGCTTGGACTCGGTTTCCTTCGGCTCTAGTGAGTGCGGTTTCAGCGTCAATGACTTCGGTTTGAATACCTACACCAGCTTGAAATCGCAAACGGGCTAACCGCAGAGACTCTCTAGCTTGTTCTAGGGCACCTGTGGCAGTGTTGACGTTCTGCAAATTAGATTGGAGGTTAGAAAAGGCTTGTTCTACTTCAAAGCGCGTTTGATCGCGCTGTTGAGCAAATTGAGTTTCGGCGATCGCAATATCAGCTTTTCTTTGATCTGCCTGTGCTCTTGCTACTCCTCCATCAAAAAAGTTCCAGTTTGCTTGCAGTCCCACCGAATAACCATCGGTAACGCCAACACTATCATTAAACTGATCTAGCACATTGTAGTTGGCAACTAAGCTAAGTCGTGGACCTATTTGTGCAAGCGCTCCGCGTCGCTGTTGCTCAAAAATGTTACGTTGTGCTAACTGCTGTTGCAATTCCGGACGGTTTTGGAAAGCTAAAACAATGCTTTGTTCCAGCGTTTGGTTCCAAAGACCTGCTAATCTTACCGGATCTGCCGCAACGACATTCACCGACTGACTCAAATTCAACCGAGTCACTAACTGACGACGGGCGATTTGCCGCTGCGAGATAGAATTAGTTAGAGTTTGTTGAGCATTTGCTAAATTCACCTGTGATTGCAATACAGAGAACTTCGTACCCACCCCAGCTTGTTCTAAAGCTTGTGCATCCCGCAAACTAGCCTGAGCGTTAGTCACAGCCGCAGTGTTAATTCGCACGCTTTCATCTGCTTGTTGCAAATTGTAGTAATCAGTGGAGACATTCAGCCGAATTACTTCAGATTGACGCTCAACATCCAACTCTTGAAGCCGTACTTGTTCTTCAGCTGCTTTTCTCCTTGCTGAACCAGCTCCAGATGTATAGATGTCATAATTAAATTGCAAGCTACCATTAAAAGAGTCAGTGGTTTGATCTATGTTTTGGTTTCCTCTCTGTGCGCGAGCAAAATCTGAATTAGCGAAGGTTCCTTGAAGTTTCGCATTCAGTTGACCGCCGGCAGATTGACTGCGAGTTACACTAGCGTTCAGCCCAAGAGTGGGCAATAAACCGGCTTGAGCCTCGCGTAAAGCCCCTTGAGAGCGTTGTAGCTGCAATAACGATACCTGTAGTTCGCGATTATTTCGCCGTGCTAGTTCCAGCGCTTGTGCTAAAGTAATCGGCTGAGTTCCCTGTAGCCTCACTTCTTCTGGTTTGGTAGGAAACTGCAACGGATTTGCATTTTGATTGAGGTAATCGGGAATTTGTACTCCAGGTGTAGATGCCCGGTTTACTGGTATTGGTGTTGGTGTTTGCACTCCAGGTCCGGGTGCGGGGGTAGGAACCGGTTTTATTGGTGCGGTTCTGGGTCTTTGTGCTTGAGTTACCGAATTACCAGTAGAATTATTTTGTCTTTCTCGGCAGGCTTTTAAGTCAATCACCCCATCCGTTAAGGAAAAGGTTTGGCTGTTTTGTCCTTCCTGGGGGCAAATTGGTGCTGTGGAATCAGAAGTTGAAATTTCTGATACTGTCTGGAATTGAGTAGGCGGATTTTTCTTGTCTGCTGCTGGTTTTTGTGCTACAGTCAACGCCCTTTGTGACACAATTGCTTTGTGAAAAGCTGTCGCTGAATTTTCTGCTAATTTGGATGCAATCGCGCTTTGTTTTTGAGGAGCGATCGCAAAACGAATTTTATCTTTTAACTCAGAACGATTGTCAGTCGGCATCCAACTGGATACTATACCTCTAGGTCCCATTAGCACACCAGTCTTGCCCGTCACTGTTGCACCTAGCCTGTTACTAATTAAAGGTTTAACTGTAACTGTAGTCCAGGATGTTATTGCGTCTGGTATACTATTTTTGGCAGTATTGGGCAGTTCTCCATTGATGATGTCTGTAACGGAAGTTTCACTTTTTGTGGAACTTGAGACATTACCAGAAGCAGCCAGCTGTACCCCCTGAGCTTTTACAGTTTGAGCCGAAGCAGGTTGAATTGCTAATATTACTATCACACCAGGCAAGAAACTATGGAATAATTGCTGTACTTTCACCGCATCCCCTCACACGAAATCAAGCGGCAGAAATCTTTTACTCACCACAGAATATAGCACGATGCCAAGTTTAGGAATCGGAACTCTGTTTGTCTTCAAAACGTTTGACGATGCGAGAAAGTTCCGCCTTTTCATCGATACTAACGCGGGTTGGGGCACCGCTGACAATTCTTTCGTAGTTCCTGAAAGAATCTTTAATTTCTGGACCATCGGCGGTAATATTGTACTCCCGGATACCTTTATCATGCCAAGAACCGCGCATTTTGAATACGTTAATTGCTCTTGACATCTCGCCGCCAATTTCTACATACTGCAACATGATAATTGTGTCAGTAATCGTAGAAATATGAGAATCTGTAATTGAATGAGAACCCATGAATTGGTCAGTTGTATTGGTAAAAAACCCTGTAATTTCTTCTTGTTTAGCGTAACCCGTCACACCAATTACAAATTGCCGAAATGCATTATTGCTCACTCCTCTTGCTAATGCTGAGAGAGAATCAATAGCAATCCGAGCCGGTTTAAATTCAGCAATCTCTGACTTGATAATTTGTAGGTGGTCTTCTAAACCCGTAGATTCCGGATAAGTACAAATGATTTTCAGCAATTCTTTACGTTCTAGCTCTTCAAAATCAATTCCCCAAGAGTTAGCATTACGAGACAATTGAGCGCGTGATTCTTCATAGGCAAATAATATTGAGCGTTCGTTGTTGAGGCAGGCTTCCTGGATAAATTGGCTAACTAATAAAGTCTTACCAGTGCCAGTAGCTCCTGTTGCCAAAATAATAGAATCTTTAAAGAAACCACCACCACACATGTCATCTAAAGTGTTCACCCCAGAAGATACACGGATATTAGAAGACCTTTGCGTCAAGCGCATTGCTCCCAGTGGGAAAATATTAACTCCGGCATTGGTTATAGTAAAAGGATATTCACCTTTCATATGAGTTGTACCGCGCAATTTGAGAATTTCAATTGTGCGACGACGCCGTTCTCCTTCTAATACGTTGCGGACAATTGCCACATTATCCGAAACAAATTCTTCTACCCCAAAAGAGGCTACAGGACCATATTCTTGAGCACGTTCGGTAGTAATGATTGTTGTGACATTTAGTTGTTTGAGACGTGCGACAAGGCGAAAAATTTCTCGCCGCACGACTGAGACAGCTTCATACTGTTGAAATACTGCTGTGATAGAATCTATTGAAACTCGTTTTGCTTGATATTTACGAATTGCATATTGCAGTCGTTCAATGAGTGCTGAAAGGTCAAAGTTCCCAACTATATCTTGACCTTCCGGATCGGGAGAAGCATCAAGAATAAATAATTTGCCTTCAGCGATTAGGTGTTCTAAATTCCAACCAAAAGTACCAGCATTTTTAATGATGTCACTGGGTGATTCTTCAAAGGTGACAAATACTCCTGCTTCATCAAAGTAGGTGATACCACTATAGAGAAACTGAAGAGATAATAAAGTTTTGCCAGTTCCAGAGGTGCCGCTGACTAAAGTAGTTCTACCAACAGGTAAACCACCATGACTTATGTCATCAAACCCCTCTATCATTGTGCGAATTTTTTCTACACCCCCATTTGGTGAGGTATTGCTAGCTTGTGTTTGCTCGTTTTCACTCATTGCCAGTTAAATTAACAAAGAAAAATAAAACCCATTATGACTAAAATTTTTAGTTTTTGATTAAATAATCTATTCGCCAAAATAGTCTTCTTCAATTAGTTCTTCATAAAGTAAATCCAATCCTATCAACACTTTTTCTCTGTCTGAAAGGTCGCCGATTATTTTGCGAACTGGTGGAGGCAAAATTTTCGATAATGTCGGTGTGGCTAATATCTTGTCTTCTTCGGCTAGTTGCGGGTTTTTCAGGACATCGATTACTTTCAAAGCATAAATACCTTGAAATTCTTGGTCTAATATGTTTTTGAGTGTTTTTAACGCCCGTACTGAATTGGCGGTGTTCCCTGCTACATAAAGTTTGAGAACATAGGTCTTTCTGACTTTATTCATAAGGGTACAGACTGTGGTAACAAATTAAACTAAGTACAATGGCGATGTAGTATTGACAAGTTGGTCGGCAAAAGCGCACTGTCGGTTCAGGCTTTGAGCGCTTCAAAGCATGGTTAAAAGAACGTTTTCGACCGCTACACTTAACCTTGACAAGGAGTGGACAGCCTTGTTTTAAAGATCCACAATACGATAGCGAGTCACTCAGAGTCAGGGGGTCCATATTTGTCACTCGGATTGACCCTCCCTGGGAAACTTCCGTACTGCTGGGAAGCATATAGAAGTTCAATTCATTTATAAATTGAACTTCTATATGCTTCGCACAGGTGAGCCAAAACATCAATCAGTGTCAGCCGATAATCAAGTAACGATTCATTGCTCCTTCCTTCTAATTTTAGCTGTTTGGAAAACTCTTCTATTAAATCCATGTGAATCTCTATAATTTGGGGCACAGGAATATTAGCACAAAATACTGCATTGATGAATTTCTCAATTTTTTCCTTCAGTGTTTTGTCTGTGGTAAAGTAATTTATAAGAATTTCTCGGTAATCTGATTTAAGTTGCTGCAACAATGCCTGCTGGTCGGCTCTCGTCATCTGCTAAAAAATTGCTGGGGTTTAGGGCAATGTAAATAAATCATAATATTTGTCAATAACTTTTTCATATATTTTTTTTGCATTTATTTACTTCTTTTATGGCAAACTTGGGTAATTATGTATGAAATCATCTCAGACATAATGAGTGCTGAAACTTTGCTCAATGGCTATTTGCTCTTACCATTTATTATGGGAATGATATCTTTGATTGTGGATACTTACTTTGACGACCAAAAATTATCAACGGATAACAAGTGGCAAAGCCTCTACGCGAAGACTGAGCATGAAGTAAACTTGTAGTCCACCAAAATGTAACGTTTTGTATCAACAGATGATGGGGACTAAACTGTAAAATTTAGATAGTTGTTAAGTGGGCGTTGATGGTGGATAGAACAGTGTTTAATTGATTCTTGGCATCTGCATATCTATCTAAATATAGATTTCGGGAATTTACTCCTTGATACGATATTTAAACGAAGTTAAAGGATTGTCGCATTCTAAATCATTATAATTCCTCAAGGTTTAAAAGCGAATCTTTAGAGCCATAATTGTTCTAGCTACAGAATATAGCTTTCTCGATTTAAACACCAGGAGGATACACTTAAGGATGCTTGACCGAAGTGACGAGCGGGTTAGTTTGACACCGCCGTAAGAATTGTTAACTCTTGAGTCTCAGTGCAGAATCGACACCATCCATTTGTTCGTTGATTGAAAGAATGGCGTTGAAATTGTAACCAGAATAGCGATCGCGCTTTGCTTCAAAGTGGGATATTGGTTTAACCAAAAACGCCATTCTTTGCTGCTTTCAAAGCAGGTGGTGATGAAGCGTGCTTCCACAGTCAGAATGACAACCAAAGTTTTATGCCAATGTTAGAGTACCCGCTTTATGATTTTGTGGCAACCGTACCGAGTTGTAGAGAAACAACAACTCTGTTCGTTTTGCTAGAGATATTTACTTCATTGCAGTGCGATCGCACTGTAGTGGTGAATGAGCAACAATACCCAATAGGATTGCTGTACTCATCCCGTTTAATACCACAATTTTTGGCGGCAAAACAACGCCAAGGAAGTTTTAAATTTTTAGATTTACAGCAGCCAATCTCAATTTTGGATAAAGCTTTAATTGAGCCAATCCAAATATTGTCCGCATCTGATAATGTGGATCAATTTGGGTTATTTTTGCGTTCTCAAAGTGGCGAAAGCAAGAACTTGAATTGGGCACTAATTGATGTCGAGAAAAAATATTTGGGGCTGGTAGATACAGTCAAGCTGTTACGATTGTTAGCGCAAGTGGAAATTGACGCAACTAAGTGCGATCGCTCGGACAGCAGAAAATCTTGCCAAAAAGCTGGCGAAGAGAAAATTTCTGCTCTTTATAGTACACCAATTTTGGGGCGATCGCCTAAACAAAAAGAATATCAGCCACAGGGACACAAACCACTGGTGCAGTTATTGGAACGACTGCCTTGGCCCTTAATGTTGCAAACTAGTAGTGGCGAAGTAATCACCCAAAACCTAGCATGGTGGCAGCAATTGGGTGGATTGAAAGATCCAGAAGGGGTGAGGCAACAAGTAGGAGAAATATTAAATTCAGATACAAACAATTCCGAAGATTCTCTAGCCCCGAACGGCAATATCATTAACAAAAGCAGCGACTTTGACGACGAAGTAGATTATACAGACATTAAACTTAATTGTAGAGAAAATACTTCGTCAGGAAATGAAGTAATAACCAAAAAAAAATTGTCGCCACGGCGAAAAACGATACCAATAATCAAAAAATTACCAAAGCAAATATTTGGCGAAGCTAATGGTGCAAATCGATGTTTGTTTGACAGCAATTTAGGAATATGCACCTGCGTTTTAGAAGTGCAAAATGGTCAAGAGCGCGTTTGGCAATTTGCGAAAATTCCCTTAGATAGCATTGAGTTGAAAATCCTGAGTCCGGAGTTAGAGATGCCCAGCATACAGGAATCAGCAGGCAATGAATTATGGTTAATTTTAGCAACTGATGTAACCGAACAGCAACAACTTTGTAAAGAACTGGCGGCAAAAAATGCCGACTTAGTTCAATTAAACCGCTTAAAAGATGAATTTTTAGCTTGTATTAGTCACGAATTAAAAACACCTTTGACTGCGGTTTTAGGATTATCAAGGTTGCTTGTAGATCGACAATTAGGAGAATTAAACGAGCGTCAAGCGCGTTACGCGGGATTGATTCATCAAAGCGGACGACATTTAATGAGTGTGGTCAATGACATTTTAGATTTGACCCGCATGGAAACCGGACAGATGGAGTTAACTTTAACACCGGCAAAAATTCGGGCAGTATGCGATCGCGCTGCATCCGAAGCAAAAGCCATTCACACTCAAAACAGGAAAACTCCAGTCAACGTCCAACCTCAAGCTTCACGTTCACCCGACCATCAATTTACCCTTACCATCGAACCAGGCTTAGACCAAATCATCGCCGATGAATTACGCTTGCGGCAAATGTTAGTACATTTGCTTTCCAATGCCTTCAAATTCACCGAAACAGGTGGAGAAATTGGGCTGCGGGTAAGTCGTTGGGAAGGTTGGATTGCTTTTACAGTCTGGGACACAGGTATAGGTATTCCCGAACATCAACAACACTTAATATTTCAAAAATTTCAACAACTAGAAAATCCCCTCACCCGCCAATTTGAAGGCACAGGTTTGGGGCTAGTATTAACTAGAGCTTTGGCTCGTCTCCACGGTGGTGATGTGAGCTTTTTATCTCGTGAAGGCAGAGGCAGCCAATTTACTTTACTACTACCGCCCAGTCCTCCCAAAACTAACTTCGGCGATCAAGATATGGGGCTAGAAGACACCGCAGCGCACAAAATTGAAGACGCGGAGAGTTTGCCCGTATCTCCTCGTTCTCGTGTCGTCAGCGTGTCTTCAACGAGCGCTAATCTTCCCAGCGAACAACGTTTAGTGTTAGTAGTCGAGGCAGTACCTCGATATATTGAAGATATCACCGAGCATTTGACAGGTTTGGGTTATCGAGTAGTGATTGCGCGATCGGGATGTGAAGCACTTGAAAAAGCCCGTCGCTTGCAACCGAAAGCTGTATTCTTGAATCCATTATTACCCCTTTTGTCGGGTTGGGATGTGCTGACTTTAATTAAATCCGATGCTGCAACTTGCCACATAAGAGTGATTGTGACAGCCACAGGAGCGGAAAAAGAGCAAGCATTTGCCAATAGCGCCGATGGTTTTATCAGCTTACCAGTGCAGCATCAAGTTTTAGCACCACTTCTAGAAAAGTTGTGTGCAGCACCAGGAGCGCAGCAACCGAGTAAAGACGGGGCAAAAATCAATGTTCATATTCCACTGCGAATTCTTCGGTTAGTCAATTCCGAGTTAGAATCTGTCAATCCTCATCCATCACTGCGAGAACATCGGGTAATCGAAGTTGATGATTTAGATCAGGCAGAACTTTTGGCGCGAGTTTGGCAGTTCGATGTAATATTGCTGGATAAAGAAGTTTCCCAGCCTCAAGCTTATTTGCAACAACTTAGTCAACACCCTCGTTTGGCTGCTTTACCATTAGTTACCTGCGATGTAGCAACGACATTAGAAGCATCACTTGTGGATGGACTTTCTGTATTTCCTTGCTTATCGTCATTTACCAACGATAACAGTAGTGAAACAGGGAAAACAGACGCTTTATTGTCAGTGCTGCAAATTGCCTCTGGTATGTGTTGTCCACCCAGCCTGTTAGTAGTAGATTTGACTATGCTGCCCGATCTGCCACAGTTAACGCGTAAGCAGATTAGCTATTATGGATCTCAAAATAATTCCGCACTTAACAATTTAACAGCCTCGCGCGGTTCGGAGTGGTTTCAAGCTTTAATTCAGTATCTACAAACAGCAGGTTTGAAAGCTGCAATGGGTCGTTCTTGGGCAGAAATGCTACAACAAATTCGCCACCACAGCGTTGATTTATTGCTGATTTGCTATAGTGAATCTTCCAATGAAAAAGAAGCGCGAGCCGCACTGAAAACATTGGGAGAATTGCCTTTTGATTTGCCACCGATTTTGGTACTTGACCAGCGATTAAATTCTAATGAGGTTAGTTCACAATCTCACCTTACTTCTAAGAAAAACCAGAAAAAAACTGAGGATAAATTGGAGTCAATCGAAACTGTTGTGGATGCGATCGCTAGTCAGATTTTACCCCGTTCAATCTCGATGGAAGATTTGTTAAATCAGATTAATCAAGCTTTGAAGAGTGGTTAGGGGTTGGTTGGAGCGTGGGAGCGTTGGAGCGTTGTTATACCAATTCTATGTGAAGCTGGACGTAATGCCCTCAGGCTGGAAGCCTGGGGCTATACAAACAAAGCCTGTCTTCACAGGCTAATAATATACATCTTTAAATAAAATTGGTATTAGTGGTTAGTTGTTGGTTGTTGGTTGTTTTAGTCACCACTATCCATGTAGAGACGCTCCGGTTCCGGAGCGTCTCTACTAACTCCTAACTCTTCAAAGACACTCTAATCAATTGATAAGCACCACTGGTGCCTAAATTTTTGTAATGGGCTGGTTCCAAACCCATTTTCAGCAACTTTTTCGGCTCAGAGAGAACCAGCACTGAGTCCGGGTGTGCTTTCTTCGCTGCTTGGTTTTGCATATGCTCTTGAGCCTGTTCAGTAAATTTGATGAAATTTACATTTTTATGGGTGTAAAATACGACAGTTGGTTTTTTAAACCCAACCATGATTAATTCTTCATTTGGTTGTTTTGCTTTGACTGCGATCGCTGATAATTCTCTTAAGGGCAACTGACGCTCATGATCTACCAAAAACAAAGCAGGCATCAACACAACAATTAAAAATGCGGTAAATCCGAGTAAATTTACACCGATAATCGGCAGCCAAAGGCGACGCAATAATAAAACCGCAATAATTACCGCAGAAAACAGCCAAATTATACCCCCAAACATCGGTAAATTTAACTGTTGAAGTTGTTGGGGCAAGTTAGGTGCAGCTGTATCTTTGCCTAATAATTGGGGTAAGTGAAATAATGCCACTCCTACAGCCGATAAAAATGCTACATTTACCCAGCTACTCCAGAGGGGGGGATGGGG
>CASBQC010000478.1 GCA_949127805.1 Nostocales cyanobacterium PMM_0081 | reverse complement strand
TGATATAACGAGGTAAAATTTCCACCACTAGCAATAAATCAAACGACTTAAACTGCATCTTGTTTAGGCAAGAATGCAGTTTAAGTTGACATTCGCGGTTGAAGTCACAAAACTACAAATTTTTAATAGTGCGGATAAAAGGACTTGAACCTTCACTCCTTTCGGAACTAGAACCTAAATCTAGCGCGTCTGCCAATTTCGCCATATCCGCATCAGTTTACTATATTACCATAACAAATCATTTGTGGCAATAGGGAATTGGGAATTGGGCATTGCCCAATGCCCAATTTTCAATCAAATCACAGCAACACGAGGCAGACGATGTTTGAATCCGCAGAGAATTTCCCAAGAAATGGTGTTTAATTGTTGTGCCCAATCGTCAGCGGAGATTTTTTCTTTTCCCTCTTCCCCAAGTAAGGTGACTATTTCGCCTTCTTGTATATTTGGTATGGTACTGACATCAAGCATTAATTGATCCATTGTAATTGCCCCAATCTGCGGCACTCGTCTGCCTTGAATTAATACTTGCATTTTGCCAGAAAGATTGCGAGGAACTCCATCAGCGTAACCAATACCGACGACGGCAAGGCGCATTTCGTGTGGGGCAATAAATTGATGACCGTAGCTGACACCAGTGCCGGCAGCGATAGTTTTGATGTGGGTGACTCGCGCTTTTAATTGTAAAACTGGCTTTAAGTGGAGGTGCTTACGCAAGTGAACAGCTGGCGAAAGTCCGTATATAGCTAATCCCACACGCACCATATCATAATGTAAAGCCGGATCACAAAGAGTGGCGGCTGAATTTGCCAAGTGTAAACAAGGTGGTTCTATACCCAAAGCTTTAATTTGGGCGATCGCCTCCTCAAATCGTTGATGCTGTTGTATCATCACTTGCGGGTCGAGACTATCTGCCGTTGCCAAGTGAGAATAAATGCTCTTTATTTCTAAATGAGGCAACCGCTGAACTAACTGGACAAACTCACCTGCTTGCTGCCAATTTGTGCCTAATCTAGACATTCCCGTGTCTAACTTGATGTGTACGGGGATGGAGTCAGTAAACTTAATCGCTTCTAAAGTTTCGGAAAATATTAGTGCTTGCTTTGGGTTGCACAGTGTTGGTTGAAGTTTCCAATGAGCGATCGCGTGAATTTGCTCTAATGTGTGGGTTGCTCCTAAAATCAAAATCGGAGCTTTAATTCCAGCTTCACGTAATTGAATTCCCTCTGGAACTGTAGCGACTCCTAACCAATTTGCCCCGGATTGTAACACTGTCTGAGCGACCGTTACAGCTCCATGTCCATAAGCATCGGCTTTGACCACTGCCATTAACTCCGTATGCGACGATAACAAACTCCGCAACTGACGTACATTAAAAGACAAAGCACCTAAATCAATTTCCACCCAAGCGCGTTGCGAGAACCACGCGTAGGTGTCGCACTGCTGATTTTCCGGCACACTATGAGTTTGGTTGCGACTTAACATTTTTACTTTCTCCGATCACACCACTTGGATATATATCTGTGACTATCTAGTTATTCCATCGCTAGAAGCACTCATCAGATTTAATCAGGAAGTTTACTGAAAAAAGGATGAAGTATAAAGGATGAAGGATGAAAAAAGTATCAAGGATAAAGCATGAAAGAAGAAAAGAATTTTTCCTTTTTTCCCAAATTCATCCTTTATACTTCATCCTTAATCCTTTTTAACTCCCCCCACACCCCCACAAAGACTTATCCAAAATTTGTAAAATATGTCGGAAGTATAATTTATTCTCATCTTCAAAGCCGGGTATAATTGTGTTAATATATGTAAAACTAATACATTGAGCGTTAATCAATGGGGAAGGTTTTAGTCCTTAACGCCTCTTACGAACCGCTCAACATCACAAGCTGGCGTCGCGCGGTGGTTTTGTTAATCAAAGGCAAGGCAGAGCGGGTGGAACACAATGGTAAATTCCTGTATTCGGGATTTCCGCTACCAACTGTGATCCGCTTGCGCCATTATGTGCGCGTTCCCTACAAGGAAATTCCTCTTACTCGCCGAAATATCTTGCATCGTGACGGTCACACTTGTCAATACTGCGGTTACACAGGAGATGAGTTGACGTTAGACCATGTTTTACCGCGATCGCGTCGTGGTGGCGATACCTGGGATAACATTGTTACAGCTTGTGTCCGCTGCAATGTTAAAAAAGGCAACCGCACGCCTCACGAAGCTAACATGCCTTTGCGTCATCCGCCCAGACAGCCTTATAGCAGCCTCTACTTTGAGGTGAGCAAACATCTTAAAAGTGGATTACACCAAGAGTGGCAAAAATATGTCATAGGACTTTGATAATTATTTTTCCTTATTTATTGCACAGGAGTTAGAATCTGCAAGTTTTTGTCTTGCAGATTCACAACACAAAGGTTTTAACTTTTCCCCTGGGCTACGAACTGTTCTGGAGATAACGCTTGTTGCGCGTTTTATCAATTAGATTTTGCCACTTACATTGCCAAAACTGCCTGCCAAAATCAATGGCAGGACGTTACCAGCTTTTGATTTTACATCAAAGTGACACCAAGTAACTAAGATACGCTCTAAAAGAGCCGGATTTAGTTCATATAAAATTTATAGCCGCTGCACTTCACCTTGACTCCGGTGGACAGCCTTGTTTTAAAGATCCACAACACGATAGCGAGTCACTCAGAAGAAGGCTGTCCATATTTGTCACTCGGATTGACCCTCCCCGTTTTGCTTGCTTCTAATGGGTGGAGACTAGTAAAGGTTGGGGAAATTAAAATCAAAAATTTATTCTGGAAAGTTCTCAGAGTAAAAAGGTTTTGCTCGGAGTTTCCGAAAAATTAAAAAAACCTGTATTCTGAGCTTGTAACTTATTTTTAGACAGCCGCGATAAATTAAAATTTCCCACCAAGTATGAAAAAGGTATCTTTGCTTCTGCCCTGTGCCTTTTTCAAGTCAGTAGCTTCAGTTTCATCCATATGTACTAGTCAAAGTTAAAGCATAAAAGATGAAATACTTTATGCTTCATACGTAATACGCTAGCCTGACTTTAAACATTAATCTTTGTGGTTAGCCTTGGAAAAAATAAACTCGCAGACAAAGTGCTAGGGTGCAAAATTTTTGTTTATATCGTATCGGTGTGGCGAAATCAATAAATGAGTAGTTGTATTTTTTAACAAACAAATCTAAATCAAGCCTCACACTCACAAAAAAGTTCTGTATGCAATTAAATTCTCCCCATACTCAATTGAAAAGCTTGTCATTAACTTCCCAAGTCAACCCAGATGATTTGGAAATAGACCAAGAAGCGATTTCGCTTCCAACCACAAAGCCGTCCTTTGTGACACAAAGTGATGTGCATAATTCTTCTGTTGGATCGAAGATCCAGCTAAATCAGAAGTCAGAAGAGTTGCGTCATACTCTTACAGCGCACCGACACGATCGCCAGCTAGTAATTCTACAAGATTTTCCTGACCCTGATGCTCTTTCTTGTGCTTGGGCTTACCAGTTAATTGCCCAGCAGTACGATATAAAATGTGACATCATTTATGCTGGCACACTCTCGCACCAAGAAAATATTGCCTTAGTCAAGCTGACAGGTTTGCCGGCGCAGCGTTGGTCAGTACAAACCCTGAAAAGCAAAGATTTGTCATCTTATCAAGGTTTCGTATTAATCGATAACCAAGGAACGACTAGTCAACTATTGCCGATAGTGCAGCAGGCAGGAATGCCACTAGTAGCGGTAATTGATCATCATAGTTCACAAGGGGAACTAAAATCAGAATTTGTTGATATCCGTCCTTTTGTGCGAGCGACGGCAACGATTTTTACGCAGTACTTACAAGCGGGACTCTTGAGCTTAGATAATGGCACAAATCAGCATATAAAATGCGCTACTGCCTTGATGCATGGCTTGCGATCTGATACAAATCGTCTGATGCAAGCGCAAGAAGAGGACTTTATGGCAGCTGCGTATCTGAGTCGATTTTGTGACGCACAATTGCTGAACGCGGTACTACAGGCAAATCGTTCTAAGCCTGTGATGGATGTGATTGAGCGATCGCTAAAAAATCGCATCGTCAAAAACAACTTCTCAATAGCTGGCGTAGGTTATCTACGCTACGATGACCGCGATGCCATCCCTCAAGCGGCTGATTTTTTGGTGACAGAAGAAAACGTTCATACCGCTCTAGTTTACGGCATTGTTCACGACGAAGATGAAGAACTTGAAGTAGTTGTCGGTTCTTTGAGAACTACCAAACTTACCTTAGACCCCGACGAATTTATCAAAGAAGCCTTTGGGCAAGATAGTACTGGACGCTTTTTTGGTGGTGGGAGAACCAGCGCAGGTGGATTTGAGATTCCGATGGGTTTCTTATCTGGATGCAACGAAAATTCGGCATATGCGAAGATGAAATGGGAAGTCTTCGATGCTCAAATTAAGCAAAAGTTATTGAGGTTGGTGAATCCTAAAGATAATTTGATTCAATCTGAGTAGGGATAGTGGGTAGGAGTAGAGACGCGATTAATCGCGTCTGTACAATGTTAGGGGTTAGTGG
>CASBQC010000477.1 GCA_949127805.1 Nostocales cyanobacterium PMM_0081 | reverse complement strand
CTCCCTGATCATCCTGAAACGGGTGTTCACCAATTCTCAGTTGTTTTTTCGTGTGTTTCAACTCTTTCCAAAGACGCTTTATTTGCTCGTATGCTTCTTCTGGTGCTAGTTTTCCACCTGTTTCTAAGTTGCATATGTAGCTGATTTTCTGAGCAAATTCCTGTAGATTCGCATTAAAAACTAAATTTTCTGGCTTTACCTGACCGTAATAGCGACCACGAGGATAGAGAAAATCATCTTTATTCATTTTCGTTGTCTCCATTGATTACACCCCTCTCTAAGTGAAATAAAGCACAATTATCGGCACAGTCACGCTTAATTGACTATATTCGAGAGTTACTGATTTAAATGCTGATTGTAATTAACTTAACTTGAAACTAGCAAGTTTTATGTGGTATTCTATACATCAATTTTTGCCATACTAAATTCCGCAAAAAAATATGATTTGATTTGAATGTAAAAATACTATTCAAAATGTCAAAAAATATACGATTGAGTAGGCTGACGATTGAAAGAAGGAAAATTTTATTTTGTTCTTTGTCATTTGTCTCCAGTTAATGACTAATAACTAAAGATAAAATGGTTAGGCTCGAAAGCATCAAAGCTGGCGATCGCTTAAAAAACTTTACCTGCCATCATGAGTGTTAATTCAAAGTTATACGAAGGCAAAGCAAAAATTCTCTATTCAACCGAAGATCCGGAAGTTTTGTTAGCTGATTTCAAAGATGATGCCACTGCCTTTAACGCTCAAAAGCGTGGTAGTATTTTGGGAAAGGGAACCATTAATTGTAGCATTTCTAGTAAATTATTTCAAGAGTTGGAAGCCCAAGGCATTAAAACTCACTTTATTGACAGCCCAGAGCCAAATAAAATGCTGGTAAAGGCTGTGAAGATTGTGCCTTTAGAAGTAGTGGTGAGAAATATTGCTGCCGGCAGTCTGTGTCAGCAAACAGGATTGCCACTAGGAACCGTTCTCAAACAGCCTCTGGTAGAGTTTTATTACAAAAGCGATGAATTAGGTGATCCGTTGTTGACAAGCGATCGGCTGCGTCTACTAGAACTAGCAACTGCGGAACAAGTTGAGACAATAACCCATCTAGCATTGCAAATCAACGAGTTTCTCCGTGGCTTTTGGGAGCGGTGTGGAATTACACTAGTAGACTTCAAACTAGAATTTGGTGTTGACTCACAACAGCAATTGCTTCTAGCAGATGAAATTAGCCCCGACACCTGCCGTTTGTGGGATCAAGCCGAAAACGACCCCAACCGCCGAGTAATGGACAAAGACCGCTTCCGCCGAGACTTAGGGAATGTAGAAAGTGCGTACCAGGAGGTTTTACAACGAGTACTGAAAGCAGTAGAAAGTAAAAAATGAAGCGGACTGAGGACTGGATATTTGATGAATGATTAATGTTGAAAATTCTTTATTCGTAATTCTTACCTAATCCAAGCGTCCAAGCTCAAAAGCGTCCCTAATTTACTTTTGCCTTTTGGCTTGCGCCTAGTAAAGTAAAAAGACAAAAGAAAAAATTATGTTTATACTTTTAGCTTTTGTATAACAGCAAGATTGCTTTTCGTTATTTGTGTGGAAGTGAAGAGGAATGTGAATAAAATGCGTTTATCTCCCGTATTGGTGGCGGCGTTCACAATTGCAGCCCCTTTGGGCAGCTGTTTGAGTGCAAATGCACAAACCCCTAATAGTTCAAAACAGAAACCAGTCGTTTTGCAACCAACGACAAATCAAGACTCGCAACTGGTAAATCAAAGTGCAAACGTTCAAGGTGCAGCAGCCTTAAGAGTAGAACCTCGTTCCACCTCAAATGTGAATCTGGAAAACTTTAAAAAGCAGCCCGGTGTTGTCGCTGTCTTTCCAATCAAGAAGCCAGTAGTAATAATACCAAGCGCCACAGCGCCAATCACGGCACAAAACCCGCCGTCAAATCAAAATATTCCCGGTTCAAATACAGTTCCCGATATTCCCCCCCCTGAAAATCAACAACAAGCTCCTTCCCAGGCTCCTCCACCAACGCTGAATCCTAATCAGCCAACACCTGAAGAAAACCAACAACAGCAAAATCAACAACTAAATCAGCCAGCACCAGGAGAAAATCAACAACAGCAAAATCAACAACTAAATCAGCCAGCACCCGAACCAAATCAACAAGCACCAAATCAACAACAACTAAATCAGCCAGCACCAGGAGAAAATCAACAACAGCCAAATCAACAACTAAATCAGCCAGCACCCGAACCAAATCAACAACAGCCAAATCAGCAACTAAATCAGCCAGCACCCGAACAAAATCAACAAAACGCAACCCCAGAAGCGACAGAATCCCGCGTTTTAGTATCAGAAGTATCGGTTAGAACTCAGACAGGGCAACAACTATTACCGGAACTAGAAAAACAAGTTTACTCTTCGATTCGCACTCAACCAGGAAGGACAACAACGCGATCGCAGCTACAGCAAGATATCAACGCGATCTTTGGTACTGGTTACTTCTCTAACGTCCAAGCAGTGCCAGAAGATACCCCCTTAGGCGTGCGCGTCAGCTTCGTAGTGCAGCCCAACCCGGTCTTAACTAAAGTTCAAATTCAGGCAAATGCCGGCACAAATGTCCCCTCCGTACTACCTGCGAAGGCTGTTGATGAAATCTTCAAAGAGCAATATGGTGGCATTCTCAACTTGCGTACTTTGCAGGAAGGCATCAAAACTTTAACCAAGCGCTATCAAGACCAAGGTTATGTACTAGCAAACGTGGTAGGTGCCCCGCAAGTAGCAGAAAACGGAGTTGTCACCCTGCAAGTAGCAGAAGGGGTGGTAGAAAATGTTCGCGTTAGATTCCGCAATAAAGACGGACAGGATACAGACGATAAGGGACAACCAATCCGGGGTCGGACGCGGGACTATATTATCAAGCGAGAATTGGAATTAAAGCCAGGACAAATTTTCAACCGGAACATAATACAAAAAGACTTACAAAGGGTATTTGGACTGGGACTATTTGAAGATATAAATGTTTCCCTTGACCCAGGTACTGACCCTAGTAAGGTGAATGTAGTAGTGAATGTAGCTGAACGCAATAGTGGTTCCATCGCAGCAGGTGCGGGGATTAGTTCTGCCAGTGGGTTGTTTGGTACTATCAGCTATCAGCAGCAAAACCTAGGGGGAAGAAACCAAAAACTAGGTGCGGAGTTACAAGTAGGACAGAGAGAATTACTGTTTGATTTGCGGTTTACCGATCCCTGGATTGCCGGCGATCCGAACCGGACTTCCTACACAGCAAATATTTTCCGCCGTCGGTCGATTTCCTTGATTTTTGATGGCAAAGATAACAATATTGAGACTCTGGGGACGCAAAGACAAGATGGCACGTTCCCCAATGGCGATCGCCCGCGTGTTGTCCGTTTAGGTGGTGGTGTCACCTTTACTCGTCCCTTGTCCGGTAATCCCTTCCAAAATTCCGAATGGACAGCTTCAGCTGGTTTGCAATATCAAAGAATTTCGATCACTGATGCCGATGGCAACGTCAGAAGGTTAGGACGAGTTGAGAATAGTACTAACCCAAACGATCGACTGCAACTAAGTCAATCAGGGGAAGGTAGAGACGACTTGCTGCTATTGCAACTAGGAGCAGCACGCGATCGCCGCAATAACGCCTTGCAACCTACCAAAGGTTCTTTTCTCCGCTTCGGGGTCGATCAATCAGTGCCAGTGGGATTAGGCAGCATTTTCCTTACTAGATTCCGGGGTAGCTACAGCCAATATGTCCCCGTCAAATTTACTAACTTTAACAAAGGAGCACAAACCCTCGCTTTCAACATTCAAGGTGGAACCGTCTTCGGTGACTTACCTCCTTACGAAGCCTTTACACTTGGTGGTAGCAACTCCGTCCGGGGCTATGAAGAAGGACTATTAGGTGCTGGACGCAGCTATGTACAAGCATCACTTGAATATCGCTTCCCTGTTTTTTCCGTAGTCAGTGGCGCACTATTTTTTGATGTTGGTAGTGACTTGGGAACCAGCACTAGGGCAGCTGAGTTACTCAACAAAGGCGGTACAGGGTATGGCTACGGTCTTGGCGTGCGCGTGCAGTCTCCACTAGGACCTATTCGCGTTGACTACGGCATCAACGACGATGGCGACAGCCGGATCAATTTTGGGATTGGGGAAAGATTTTAAGGAGTCAACCTGAAGTATGAAGTATGAAGTATGAAGTATGAAATTACCCCACTCATAAAGCGAAAAGTTTGCGCGTCCGGGTCTCCCGGCGCAAACTTTTTCAAGACAGAGATGGGGCATGAAGATTGAAAAAACTGACTTTTTCGCTCTACTAGGCGAGGCATGAACCGAGTTCTTACTTCATCCTTTACACGTCAGACTTCTTCAGTCAAGAGTAGTCAAAGTTATTTGACCATTGATTGTGGACTAATGGACTTTTGACCCTTGACTCTTGACTCTTGACCATTGACTGTGGACGAATGGACTATATGCAACATACAATAGCTGCGACAATCACCCAAGCAGGAGTCGGACTGCATAGCGGTGAGAAAACTCAGGTACGGATACTACCCGCATCTGCTGGTAGTGGACGCTACTTTGTCCGGGTGGATTTGCCGGACTTACCGATAATTCCCGCACAAGTTGCGGCAGTGAATGAGACTTTGCTTTCGACTCAGTTGGGTAAAGGGGTGGCGTGCGTTCGCACTGTAGAGCATTTATTAGCGGCTCTGTGGGCGATGGGGGTGGATAATGCCCGAATTGAGATTGATGGGGCGGAAGTGCCTCTTTTGGACGGTTCAGCGCAAGTTTGGGTAGAAGCGATCGCCGAAGTTGGTTTAGTCTCACAAACTTTGAATAACGACGAAATTCCTTTGGTGATAACCGAACCAATTTGGGTACGTCAAGACGATGCCTTTGTTTGTGCTATCCCAGCAGCAGAAATTCGTTTTAGCTACGGTATTGACTTCGACTTACCTGCGATCGGTAATCAATGGTACAGTTGGTCACGAGGCTCAAATCTGACAAATGCATCAGTTGCGTTTGCCCTAGAAATTGCCCCTGCGCGTACTTTTGGTTTACTACATCAAATTGAATACCTGCAAAAATCAGGCTTAATTAAAGGCGGAAGTTTGGATAATGCCCTCGTTTGCGGACCTGAAGGTTGGTTAAATCCACCATTAAGATATGCAAATGAGCCAGTACGTCATAAAATCTTGGATTTAGTAGGAGATTTAAGTTTACTAGGAAATTTATTACCTAGTGCTCATTTCTTGGCGTACAAAGCCAGCCACAATTTACATATTCAACTTGCTCAGAGGATTTTAGAGTTGTCAGCGGTTGGCAGTTAGTCAAAAGCTAAAAACCTAAATCCTGGGAAAGTTAAAATCGGCACCTACGAAGAAAGCCAAAATTGAAAATCAACCGAGCGTGCCAATGTCAATCCTCAGTGAAGTTAATACAGTTACCGAGCCAGATTCTGCATCTACCAAATCTCAAACCAATGAAACAACAAGCACCTTATCTGAGACAAAAACGATTTTTACAGTAGAAGAAATTCAGAAACTGTTACCCCATCGCTATCCTTTTGCACTTGTAGACCGAATTATCGACTACGTGCCCGAAAAACGCGCTGTGGGAATAAAAAACGTTACATTTAATGAACCCCAGTTTCAAGGGCATTTTCCCGGAAATCCGATTATGCCGGGAGTACTAATTGTTGAAGCTATGGCACAAGTCGGCGGTATTGTTTTAACTCAACTACCAGAGTTAGAGGGCGGACTTTTCCTGTTTGCAGGTATCGATAAAGTCCGGTTTCGTCGCCAAGTAGTACCAGGCGATCAACTAGTAATGACCGTGGAACTGTTGTGGGTAAAACAACGTCGTTTCGGTAAGATGCAGGCTCGTGCCGAGGTAGACGGTCAGCTCGCTGCCGAAGGCGAACTGATGTTTTCACTTGCTAATTAAAAAATCCGCTTTTGTGGTGTGGACACCGCCGTGAAGTGTCCATTACTGATTCTTGAAAAAGAATAGCAGTAAATCAAACAAGCCACAACCGCATTGTTTAATTTCTAGATTTTAAACGCCCTCACACATAACTTGCGATCGCCGATTCTCTCACTCACACAATACCTAAACACTCAGCACTCAAGACTATTCTGGAGATGCACCCTTGAAAACTCTTATTCATCCAACTGCTGTAATTCATCCTAACGCGCAAATCCACTCCTCTGTGCAAATCGGTGCGTATGCGGTTATTGGAGGGCAAGTCAAAGTAGGTCCGGAAACTATCATTAGCCCTCATGTTGTCCTCGACGGACTAACGGAAATTGGGGCAAGAAATCACATTTTTCCCGGTGCCTGCATTGGCATGGAACCCCAGGATCTAAAATACGCTGGCGAGCCTAGCTGGGTTAAAATTGGCGACAATAACCAAATTCGGGAATATGTCACCATTAACCGAGCTACAGGCGCTGGTGAAGCAACTATCATCGGCAATGGCAACTTGTTAATGGCTTACGTCCATGTAGGTCATAACTGCGTCATTGCCGATTCGACAATTATTGCTAACTCTGTGGCTTTAGCTGGTCACGTCCATATTGACTCCTGCGCTCGACTGAGCGGCGTTTTAGGTGTCCATCAATTTGTACATATCGGCGGGTTGGCAATGGTCGGCGGGATGACTCGCATTGACCGCGATGTGCCGCCATATATGATGGTGGAGGGCAATCCATCACGGATACGAACCCTCAACCTTATAGGACTCAAACGCTCTGGAATGAGTTCTGCTGACTTGCAAATCCTCAAAAAAGCCTTCCGCTTTCTCTACCGTTCTGAGTTAATTTTTAAAGACGCTTTGGAACAGTTGGAACTGCTGGGAGATACAGAACACTTGCAGTATCTGCGCCGCTTTCTGCTATTATCTCAGATGCCAGGAAGACGCGGGTTGATTCCTGGAAAAGGCAAAGCAGCCGTAAGTGACGAGTCTTGAGTTATGAGTCCATAGTCTACAGTCCGTAGTCCATTCGTCAAAAATACTTGGACAATTGACAATTGACTGTTGACTATTGACCATTGACTATTGACCATTGACTAAGTTTATATAATAATGCGAATATTTATCAGCACCGGTGAAGTGTCTGGCGATTTGCAAGGAGCGTTGCTGATTGCAGCACTTCAACGTCAAGTCGTTGCGGCTGGGTTAGAATTAGAGATTGTGGCGCTGGGTGGCGAAAAAATGGCGGCTGCGGGCGCACATCTGCTGGGTAATACTAGTAGTATTGGCTCAATGGGTCTTTTTGAATCGTTGCCTTATGTTTTACCAACTATTCAGGTACAACGAAAGGCGATCGCTCATCTGAAAGAAAATCCACCCGATTTGGTGGTATTAATTGACTACATGACACCCAATCTGGGCATTGGCACTTATTTAGAAAAGCATATGCCACAAATTCCTGTGGTGTATTACATTGCACCTCAAGAGTGGGTTTGGTCGGTCAGTTTAAGTAACACTTCCCGAATTGTCAGCTTTACAGATAAGCTTTTGGCAATTTTCTCAGAGGAAGCTCGTTACTACCAAGAGAATGGGGCTAAAGTTAGCTGGGTAGGACATCCTTTAGTTGATCGAATGGAAAACGCTCCCAGTCGCGAAGCTGCTCGTGGTAAGTTGGGGATTGGATCAGAACAGATAGCGATCGCACTTTTACCCGCTTCTCGTCGCCAAGAACTAAAATATCTCTTACCAGTAATCTTTCAAGCTGCCCAAAATATTCAAGCTAAATTACCTGAAGTTCATTTCTGGATTCCCTTATCTCTGGAAATATACCGAGAAGCTATAGAAAAAGCAATACAGCGTTATCATTTGCAGGCAACTGTAGTATCCGGTCAGCAACAAGAAGTTATGGCGGCTGCGGATTTGGCAATCACTAAATCTGGTACAGTTAATTTAGAACTTGCCCTGCTAAATGTGCCGCAAGTTGTTAGTTATCGGCTGCATCCAGTTACAGCTTGGATTGCCCGTAATATTCTTAAAGGTTCTATACCCTTCGCATCGCCAACTAATTTAGTCGTGATGAGAGAAATTGTACCAGAGTTTTTACAAGAGCGAGCAACGCCAGAAAACGTGACTCAAGCTGCGATGGAATTATTGCTTAATCCCAGCCTAAAAGAGCAAACTTTGGCTGATTATCGAGAAATGCGGCAACATTTGGGAGAAGTAGGAGTATGCGATCGCGCAGCTTGTGAAATTTTACAAATGGTTCCTCATAGCACGATTTGAGATTTGAGAGTGCGATCAAGTCAATAATTTCAGGTAGAGACGCTATTTAAAGCGTCTCTTTGCATTTTTAATTCAATAACAAGCCCAAAAATAAACATATGAGATAATTATATTTATTGCCAATATGGCTTTTTCAGATTAAGGTAATACTTTCAAGCTTAAGAATTGCAAATATGATTCACAGTAATAACAAAGAAAGACCTATCGCTGTTGATTTATTTGCTGGTGTTGGGGGGATGTCTCTTGGTTTTGAGCAAGCAGGATTTGACGTACTTGCATCTCTAGAAATTGATCCAATTCATTGCGCTACACATGAATTTAATTTTCCTTTTTCGAGTATTTTATGTACAAGTGTCCTCGATATTACAGCAAGAGAAATTAGAAGTAGATCCTTTATTGGTGATAGAGAAATCGATGTGGTGTTTGGTGGACCTCCATGTCAAGGTTTTTCATTGATAGGTAAACGTGTTTTTGACGATCCTCGGAATTCTCTAATACATCATTATATCCGGTT
>CASBQC010000476.1 GCA_949127805.1 Nostocales cyanobacterium PMM_0081 | reverse complement strand
TCTGCATTTCATTTTTCACCAAATTTAGCTTTCCTAAACTGCAATACCGTTAGGTATGACTACGCACCCAACCAATTTAGTTAGGTTTTTACGTTGTTTAGTTATACTAAATTTTTTTACATCCATCATCTTATCAGATATACCGCGACCAGTCAAGGACTTAGGGGAACTATTGTCACGCGAGTTGCTGATATCTCAGCCCGCGCATGGACTGAAGCTCTACCGCTTACCGGGTATTTCTGTAAAACTTATTGACAACGCTGCATCTATAAATACATCCAACAAGCATGAAGCTTGCTACCATAAACGAATGTATATCTTGATGAAAGCGGATTGTGACTGTTAAACCAGACTGGTTGCGGGTAAAAGCCCCTCAATGGGAGCGTGTCGGTAACGTTAAAGAAATTTTGCGGGATTTAGCTCTCAACACCGTTTGTGAGGAAGCATCCTGTCCGAATATTGGTGAGTGCTTTAGTGCTGGTACTGCCACCTTTTTGATTATGGGACCAGCCTGCACGCGTGCCTGTCCCTATTGTGATATCGATTTTGAGAAAAAACCCAAACCGCTAGACTCCACCGAACCAGGGCGATTAGCGGAAGCTGTCAGACGCATGAAATTAAATCATGTTGTCATCACTTCTGTGAACCGGGATGATTTACCTGATGGTGGTGCAATGCAATTTGTTCGTTGTATTGAAGAAATTCGCACCGTCTCACCTCACACGACAATTGAAGTGCTAATTCCTGACTTGTGTGCTAACTGGGATGCTTTGGCGATTATTTTGCAAGGTGCCCCAGAAGTTCTCAACCATAATACAGAAACAGTTCCGCGTTTATATCGGCGAGTACGTCCCCAAGGTAATTATGACAGGACGTTGGAATTAATCAGGCGATCGCGTCAACTTGCACCTCAAATTTACACCAAATCCGGTATAATGGTTGGACTCGGTGAAACCGATGACGAAATTCGCACTTGTATGCAGCATTTGCGAGATGTAGATTGCGATATCTTGACAATTGGACAATATCTCCAACCCAGTCAAAAGCATCTGAAAGTCGATAACTTCATCCAGCCAGAACAATTCGCCGCTTGGAAAGCATTCGGCGAAGAAATCGGATTTTTACAAGTTGTTTCTTCACCCTTGACAAGAAGTTCATATCATGCTGAACAGGTGAGGGAATTGATGCAGCGATATCCACGGGTAAGAAGTGCTGATTAATGAGCGTTTTTGGTTGAATGCGATCGCTGGAGAAATTACGCTATGCGATCGCCCTTCATCACGTTTTGCTTCACTTGCCGCAGATAACCTCTCTTTTCTTAATCTACCATCTTTGTTCGCTCGGCTCCAACGATTTGTTAGCCCCTATGAACTGCAAACCGACCGCACCGAATCTATAGCTTGTTTTCCAATTTTGGTTCAAAACTAGCCCTTGCAATTACGTCGATGCAATCGTTGTCTGTAACGATGAAGTAATGAACAAGCTTTCTAGTTTCCAACATGCCGCAAGACTCGTCTACTAATTCCTCAACCATGTCTGAGTTCGTTATCACATAAATTGTTTCGCTCATTGGTAGAGGAAGATAAGGCGTAAAAATAACGAGAATTTATACCCCAATACGGTTCATTTAAGGATTTTTGGTACTGATTTTAGACCTGTAGAGACGTAGCAATGCTACGTCTCTACGAGGATTTGGGGCTTAACTAAATAGTATTGATTTATACCCACGTTTTTAGCGGTGGTAGTACTGTCCGTAGTCCCCTAGATTAGAGATAATATTTGTAAAGCAATAATCCTCAAAACCTATGACTCAAGCCTTATCCAAGCTAGTAACCTTCGAGGAATTTGTCGATCGCTTACCAGAAAATTCAGGGGTACGCTACGAACTGCATAATGGGGAAATTATCGAGATGGCACAACCAGTAGGAGAACACGAGGAAGTAACGGGTTTTTTAGCAAGAAAAGTAACAGTTGAGTTTGACCGATTAGACCTTCCCTACTTTATCCCCAACCAAGCCATAGTTCGACCTCCTGAAAAAGATTCGGGTTACTTTCCAGATATGTTGGTGCTAAATCGTGCCAACCTAAATAATGAACAGTTGTGGAAAAAAGAATCGACAGTCAGCGATGGTTCCTCAATTCCTTTGATTGTCGAGGTTGTATCAACGAACTGGCGGGATGATTATTACTTCAAGTATGCTGATTATGAGGAAATGGGTATCCCTGAATATTGGATTGTGGATTATGCAGCGTTGGGTGGACGTAATTTTATCGGCAACCCCAAACAACCGACAATATCCGTCTGTAACTTGGTTGATGGAGAATATCAGATAAGCAAGTTTCGAGATAGCGATCGCATTGTGTCCCAAACTTTTCCCGATTTGAATCTCACCGCAAACCAGATTTTTCCAGATGGTGTGGTGTAGTAATGACGCATCTTATATTATTGATGATGGGTTGCGCGTAACGCGACAACACTACAGTTAAAACTTAAAATTCAAAGTTGACTAATCTAAAATCGACTAATTCAAAATCAATTGCTGTTCTCGGTGCTGGTGCATGGGGAACTACAATAGCTGCGATCGCCTCTTCAAACAATCATCAAGTAAGCATTTGGTCGCGGTACGGTTCCCAAACTTTGGCGGAAGTTGTAGAAAATGCCGATGCGATCGTTTCGGCGATTTCCATGAAAGGAGTACGAGAAGTCGCTACACAATTACAGAGTTTACCGATTCCACCAAAAGCGGTTTTTGTGACTGCGACTAAAGGGTTAGAACCAGAAACCAGTAGCACACCATCGCAAATTTGGCAAGAAATTTTTCCGAGTCATGCGGTTGTGGTGCTTTCAGGACCGAATTTATCTAAAGAGATTCAACTAGAATTACCAGCAGCAACTGTAGTTGCCAGCAAAAGTAAAGATGCTGCTGAGTTAGTACAGTTAGTATTTTCCTCTAGTCGTTTCCGAGTTTATACCAATTCCGACCCCTTGGGAGTAGAATTGGGGGGTACATTAAAGAATGTGATAGCGATCGCATCTGGTGTCTGTGACGGTTTACAATTGGGAACCAACGCCAAAGCCGCTTTAGTCACTCGTGGTTTAACAGAAATGGTTCGCATCGGTAACTTTTGGGGTGCGAAAACAGAAACATTTTACGGTTTATCTGGTTTAGGCGATTTGCTAGCAACCTGCAACAGTCCTCTAAGTCGTAATTATCAAGTTGGTTATCAAATGGCTGGTGGTAAAACACTGACAGAAATTCTCGCTCAGTTAGAAGGAACCGCAGAGGGAGTTAACACTTGCCAAGTTTTGATGCAACGAGCCAAGCAGCGAAATATATC
>CASBQC010000475.1 GCA_949127805.1 Nostocales cyanobacterium PMM_0081 | reverse complement strand
TTAATAATCTTAATTAAATTTAACTTAATTCTAATACAATCCACCAAAAAAGAAACTTAATCAAAAATAGGGCATCCCTTTCCCCTTTAGACACGCGAAAGTGGAAAAAATGTAGAGACTACCAAGTGCTACGTCTTGCTGGGGTTCTGGGTCACGCATAATTAATAATTTCCACCTTTCGTGTGTCTTTTCCCCTTTTCCCTTCTTCGCTCAGATTTGGCAACAAGTTTGGGCAAGGTTGCTCATTGAAGTAACAATCCCCGTCCCTATGAGAGGGCGGGGAGCGTCAACTCACCGATAATCTAGTTAAATATACTCATAACCCAACAAGCATGACGTTAGTCACATAAGAAATTACTACTAAACGAATGGTATGTTTTATTACTTTATTCACTACTGTACATTAGCTTCAATTTATACGATTAAGCCATGAGACATCAAGCTACATAAAAGTTTGGCAGATGGGTTCGTGCTCAGTATGAATATAGATAAGAATAGTTAAAACTGCTCTTCAAGGCAATTTTTATTGCCTTGAAAAGTGAGTTGTTACAACTATTCTGGTTCATTTTGCTTCTGTGATTTCTAGGGTGTAAGGGAGATACCTGTTTTTGTGGTAGGAACCAATCCAAATCTTGTAAGTTCCAGGATGCCATTCGCCAACAATGCCGGGATTTTCGCCGTCAAACTCATCATTACACCAGCTGCCCCCAGGTCCTGTGACAACCAATGTAGTATCTTCCGGACTGTCTACTTCTAACTTCAAGTAGTCGAATCTAGTTGTTAGCTCCAAGGTATGATCTGGTTCTTCATCCACAAACCCTGTACACGGACCCGTAGGAGTTTCTGCTCTCCCAGCGACTCTTCTGGCAGGTATGGAACCACCACTCATACCTCGAACTACCAAGGGGTCTGGGGAAAACTTGCCGCCAACACGAATATCTCCAAATATAGGTGGTGGCACTTCTTGAGCATAAGCAACGGTATTAATTGCTGATGCCACTAAAAGCGTAACTATCGTGAACGATAATTTTATCCCTCTATTTAGTAATGTTTTCGGCATTTTGTTTACAGGATTTTTCTAAGTGTTTTTTAAGACACTAATTTTACACGCCAAGTTCCCAAGACGCGAGTAATTGACTACTGAATTTCAGGAGAACACAAACTTTTCTCCAAAAAGCGATCGCTAAAAAATAATTACTTAGTTGCACCCATTAGACATCTCCATAAATTAATTATGCGTTGCCCGAAACCCTTGTAGAGACGTAGCACTTGGTAGTCTCTACATTCTTTTTCACGACGTTTGTCTATTGTACGAGCAATCGTAGAGACGTTCGGTCCGGAACGTCTTTACAATACGTTTTACAAGTAATGGCTAATTACTTTTTGCGATCGCCTCAGTCAAACGCGGCTGATCTAAATTAATCTGATTAAGTAGTAACCACGATTGAATTAAGTCCGGACCATGAACATCTCCAGTTAAAGCGGCACGCAAACTACGCATTACCAAACCTTTCTTGACATTTTGCTGTTTAACTACCTGTTTGATAATGTCTTGGGCGTTAGATTCACTCAGTTGCTGATTATCTACAGCAGCGATAATAGCCTGTAATGCAGCAGCAACACCATCTTGCTTTAATTGAGCGATCGCCTCATCACTAAATGGTACTGTAGGAGTGAAAAACAGTTGGCTCATCGCTACCGCATCCGTCAAACGAGTCATACTTGGCTGAATTAAAGCAACTAGCTGCTCTAACCAAGAACGTTCTCGTCCTTGGTCGAATTTATACCCTTCTTTCTCCCAATAGGGAATAATCAAATCTGTCAATTTATCCACTGGCATTGGGTGGATATACTGACTGTTCAACCAATCGAGTTTTGCCCAGTCAAATTTCGCCCCTGCTTTATTCACACGCTCAAAGCTAAACTGTTTGGCGGCTTCTTGTAAGGTGAAGATTTCCTGGGTTGAGTCTGGAGCCGACCAACCCAATAAGGTCATGTAATTGACTAAACCTTCAGGGGTGAAGCCCATTTGCTTGAAGTCAAAGATGGAAGTAACACCATCCCGTTTGGAAAGCTTGCGCCCATCAATGTTCAAAATTAGGGGTGTGTGGGCAAATTCTGGGATTTTTGCGCCAAAGGCTTCATAAAGCAGAATTTGTTTGGCGGTGTTGGCAATGTGGTCTTCTCCTCTGATGACGTGGCTGATTTGCATATCCATGTCATCAACGACAACTGCAAAATTGTACAGTGGCTGACCAATTCCATCTTCTGCGGCACGAGCGATGACCATATCACCGCCCAAATCGCTGCCTTGCCAACTCATGTTTCCCCGTACCAGGTCATTCCAAATAATTTCCCGGTGGTCTTCAATTTTGAAGCGAATTACAAAGCTACGTCCTTCTGCCTCAAAAGCTGCTTGTTGAGAAGGGGTGAGGTTCCGATGACGGTTGTCGTATCGGGGAGCCTCGTTTCTGGCTTTTTGAGCCTCTCGCAAAGCTTCTAGTTCTTCGGAGGTGGTGTAGCAGCGATAAGCCAACTGTTTATCTAGTAGGCTTTTTACTGCTTCTTTGTAGATATCGAGACGTTGGGATTGAAAAAATGGTCCTTCATCCCAATTTAGTCCTAACCAGCGCAGTCCCTCCAGGATATTTTCAGTATATTCGGGACGCGATCGCTCGATATCTGTATCTTCAATTCTCAGAATAAATTTGCCGCCTTGGTGACGGGCAAATAACCAGTTAAATACAGCGGTTCTCGCCGTACCAATATGCAAATTCCCAGTTGGACTCGGAGCAATACGCACTCTGACGGTCACAGCAGATTCTCTCTTCGCTAAAACGTGATTAATGTAGCTTAGATTTTGGATTCAATCCAAACTTATTTATTTAACGGGACTGACGGGGCTCGAACCCGCAACTTCCGCCGTGACAGGGCGGTGCTCTAACCAATTGAACTACAGTCCCATGAGATTGCACTTTCTCAATTATGCTTATTGTATGTCTGTTTGTCAAGCTTTTTTCGGAATTAGTTATTTGTTAGTGGTTAGTTGGAGCGTGGTTAGCAACCAGTCTCCCTTGTCCCCCTTGGACGCTCACCTGGACACTCATTGGACAGCCTTCCACTTATATGTGTCTGAGATGCTGCATGAATATTTCAAAACAAGGCTGTCCAATGAGTGTCTATCGTTTGTGAAACCCTTGTCCCCATTACCCAATCAGCGGCGTTGATGTTAGATGCCGCAATATATGAGACTGCATTTTTTTATACTCTTGTTTTAAGAGGTTTTTACTCAACTGTGGCAAAGATGAGGGGGGTAAGCTTTGACTGTGTTCTAGCCAGGTTTTCAACATTTGCCGTTGAGTTGGTGAGATGCGACTACTAATCACGTTGGCGCAGGAATGGGGTGCTTCTAAAGTAAAGAAAATCAGAGGATAGCGTTCATTTTCCGCCAATGAAGACACTAGTTTCTGATTTTGGGGATTTTGCATATCCAGGTAGCAAGGAAGCCACTTGGGTTCGAGTCCTTTGTTATGAAGTACAGTCAGCCACAGCAGCATCGGATGGGGAGATGTGACAAAGATAAATTGGTTGTAACGAGTACAAAAAGCGCGGCTGTTTATCTCTTTTTTAGACATCATCAGCGATAGTGCTGCGAATCCTTGTTCAACGTTCAGAAGTTGGGGAAAAACAATTTCCTGAATTGGTTTGTCTTTGGACCACAATAGTTTCCAACAGGCTTTTTCTACTGTTAAAGGTAAGCCAGAACCCAAGGGGAGGAGGGTAGGAG
>CASBQC010000474.1 GCA_949127805.1 Nostocales cyanobacterium PMM_0081 | reverse complement strand
GATTAAAATTGTGTAAAAAAAAAAGGGTATTTGTATAAACTTTTGATGAAGTGTCTAAGCAAAATTGAAACATGTTATTCTAGTTACAAATTATATGTAGTGAAAAAAAAAGAAACATTGTGTTCTGGACAATAATTACATGTAATAGGACAAATAGCTTCAAGACCAATAATGTAAAATGATTACAATTGCATTTAATTTAGGTATGCTCGGAATTCTTGACCAGAAAGCAGTTTAGAGTGACAGCTACAATCTGGTTGAGTCTTCTTTGAAAGTCGAGAAAAGTTCCCTAGCAGCCCAAAGAGTGACTTGCCCGAACTTCTAGAGTTTCGGTAGTAGCCAAGTGCGTGTTCTTAATTAGATTTATTTTTGCCTTGTGTGTTCTGATGTCTGTGTCATGTGTTGTTCTATCCAAAACAAGTACGTATTACCAACTTGAATGACGTATAGCTTATGTAAAGTTCGCTGTATACCAGGAAAGCTTGCAGATACGTCGTCGTAGCTAAGTTTCAGGAAACTTTTGCACAGTTGACTAATACATCGCTCAGACCTAATCAGTCTAGCTTCGTATTAATCGCTTGCATTACTAGGCTAGCCGTTAGCTTCCTGAGTCTTAGGATTTTACCCGCTAAATAACACTCGTACATCGCCTGGAACAAATTGTACGTATTTATAAACCCAGGCAGATTTCTCATGTCAATTAATGGCTTGAGCATTTCAGTCACATTTGAAACAAGATTTGGGTGTAGCCGATGAAACTTAATGAATGGATTAATATCAAGTTATTGAAATCCGTTTCTTCAGAGTTAGACAGTAAGAATCAACAATCTCTCAAAACTCAACAGTCGCTCAAATTGTCTGTAATCACTCAGTTTTTCCCCCCAGACTATGCGGCAACAGGACAGTTGATTGAGGAACTTGTGAGACATTTAGGGTATCTTGGGACAGACATTGAAGTTTTTACAAGTCAACCAGGATATGCGTTTAGGACTTCGAGCGCTCCAGCAGTTGAACGGATAGGTCGAGTGCGAATTCAGCGATCGCGCACTGCTCAACTTTGGCCCGGGCGAATTCGCGGCAAAGCTGTCAATGGTGTTTTGTATACCTTGCGGGCAGCGCTGCATCTATTTAGAGCTAGACATCGCAACAACGTGTTGTTAGTGACAACAGCTCCGCCATTTTTGCCAATAGTGGGATATCTGGCTTATTTGTTGTTTAAAATTCCTTATATCTGCATCCTCTATGACCTTTATCCCGATATTGCGATCGCTTTGGGAGTAATTCCCAAGCATCACTGGGTAGCGCGATTATGGCAAGCTTTGAATAAAAAAATTTGGCGCAATGCCAAGGGGATCATCGTTCTTAGTCCAGCGATGAAACTACAAGTAGCTGCGAATTGTTCGCAAATAGCCGATAAAATTTCTGTGATTCATAGTTGGGCAGACCCGGACTCGATTGTGCCAATTGCCAAGCAAGAAAACTGGTTTGCCTGGAAGTACAACCTAGTTAAGAAATTTACTGTGCTTTACTCCGGTAATCTGGGTCGGTGTCATGACATGGATACCATCCTACAAGCAGCAAAGCAACTCAAAGATGAGCCAATTCAGTTTGTCTGCATTGGTGGTGGAGCAAAACGCGATACCTTGATCGAGCAAGTGAATCAATTAGGATTGAACAACTTTATGTTTCTACCCTATCAAGATAAGCAGGTGTTGCCCTATTCTTTGACAGCTTGCGATCTGTCCCTAGTGAGTGTGGATGAGTGTACAGAAAATCTAGTCACACCTAGCAAGCTTTACTCAGCTTTAGCATCGGGAAGACCACTAGCAGTGATTTGCTCGCAGTATTCATACCTGAAACAACTCATTACCGAAGCCGACTGTGGTAGCACATTTGAGAATGGAGACAGTAATGGTCTAGCTCAATTTATACGCTTGCTGAGTCGCGATCGCCAACTCGCAGAACGCATGGGGAAAGCAGGACGTCAATATTTGCGATCGCATTTCACACCCAAAATTATCTCCAAACAATACCTTGATGTTTTGGCAAGAGCGGTATTATCTTCTGAGGTAAGATCCATGTCTCAAAACCTTACAGAATAAGTATTTTGGGGATATTTTACCGGAAAAATCACTTATCTTTTCAGCTTCAATCAGAATAGATATTCAGCTTGGTAACATAAATATTTGCGCTTTTATTGTTACCCAATCTAAATATTATGTTCAGTGGAGGCAATAGAAATTACGGCATCTTCATCAAGTGGGATGTCTGAGTAGTGCTGACTTGAGCAACAAGCGTGTAAAAGTCACGTTCAATGTAAAGTACCTTTTGTTTTCAGCTTAGTTATCTCACTCAAGTTAACTGAAAATTGCCGTATTGTTAAATAAAGTATAAGGAAAAATTATGATTTTTTAAAGACTAATAAAATTTATTTAGATTCTCAGTACAAGCAATTGCAATTTCTTGTACTGGAACCTTAGCGGTTGGTTTAGCGAAGTTTGTCTTACATACAAGAACCGTTATCTTAACTTTAAGATTGGTTCATTTGAATTTCATATTT
>CASBQC010000473.1 GCA_949127805.1 Nostocales cyanobacterium PMM_0081 | reverse complement strand
TACGAACAAGCATTAACTCAGCTCGATAAGCAAACCGGGTTATATTACAATCTTTCAACACATTTTCCATGGCTTGGTAAGAGGACAGTCAGTAGTATTCAACATATTAATTATTTGAAAAAAATTATCTATACTTTTATTGTTATAAAATTAAGTTGGCAATAGATACTGATAAACTAGGTTAACAACTTGATTTATAGATGATTTTCAGAGATAATATTCGTGATGAAAATCTATTTTCTTATTTTCTAGCTGTTTAGCACAAGCTTTTTATCTACACTTTGATTGAATTCAATGTGTCAATCTACAAGGCGCAACTAGTATAACTTGTAATAAACTCAATTTTTGAGTGTTGCATCCAGACCGTTTGCGATGAATATGAAACCAGTAGCAATTAGTGACTAATTATTTGCTATCTTTAGGCAAAATTTAGGTTAATTCATGTCAACCTACTTATAAACTGTAAAAACATCAGCATTATCTGCCTCTTGTTGACGAGATAATTGAAATTCAACGCCAACTGCATGTTCTGATGGGGTTATGATTTGGTAACAGGTTTAAAGTTTAGCTGCTTTCGTAACGGAGAGTAACAGAGCAGAGAAGCTATGATTGGGCTATAAGATTCACTTAGTAGGAGCGTGTTAGTTGGGAAAATTGATAAAGTTGATAAATAAGTATTAGCACCTGCTGGCTGCCGCGCCCGCATCCCGATGATTCATTCATTGGATAAATCAAGTTAAAACATAAGCGGTCTAGAGTGCCGCTGTCACTGCTCTTGTGTGGAAATTGCTAATCGCTGATCGGTGCGAAAATTATGGAAAATGACGCGGCAAGGCTGTATTGCCCAAATGAACTTTGTCAGACCCCCAACCCCTTAACTCACAAGTTTTGTCAGCAATGTCGCACACCCTTACCGAAGCGTTACCTGTGGGTGGTGGGAGATGGAGAAAGTGTGGGTAATGCCGGAGAAGTATTAGCCGATCGCTATTTAATCATCAGTCAATCAGTTCTTTTAGATACTAAACCCGCTTTTGCACATGAAGTTCCGGGGTTAGAAAATTTACAGTCAATTAGACCTTATCTGCGGCTAATTCCCTACCGCTTACACGTACCGCAGGTATATGGAGTGCTACAGCTAGCTGATAACCAGCAAGCACGAGAAATATTACTTTTAGAAAAACCGCCACTCTTCACCAATAGCAGCACCAACCAAGTACAACTATATAACGATTTAACTATTGCTTGGAGTCATGCCACATCGATGCGGCAACTCAATTGGCTCTGGCAAATCGCTCAACTTTGGCAACCTCTGGTGAGTGAGGGTGTTGGCTCTAGTTTACTCGATCCTAATTTATTACGGGTAGAAGGATCGTTAGTGCGTTTGTTGGAATTGCGTGTAGATTCAACAACACCAGAGTTACCTGATTTAGGTGAATTTTGGCAGCAGTTATGCGAAGAGGCAAAAAGTGCGATCGCTCCTTTAATAAATCAAATTTGTCGTTCTTTAATTTCAGGAGAAATAAACTCCTCTGAACATTTAATAGAAATTTTAGATAAAGGACTTGCAGACGTAGGCAAAACACAAACACCTACAATTAATATTGTCACCAAAACCGAAACAGGTCCTAGCCGCCCACGCAACGAAGATGCATGTTATCCTGCCCCAGGAACTCTTTTAAGCAAACCACCTCACTCCACAGCTTTAGCTATTGTCTGTGATGGTATCGGCGGACACGAAGGCGGTAATGTCGCATCAAATTTAGCAATTGAAACGATTCAGCAACAAGTACAGTATCTTACCAAGCTACCGAACGACCACATAGTACCAGCAAATCTGCTCACAGATTTAGAACTAGCAGCAGCCGTTGCTAATGATAAAATTAGTCAGCGCAACGACAGCGAAAATCGCCAAGGGCGTCAGCGCATGGGCACAACTCTGGTGATGGCGTTGCCTATTGCCCATGAAATGTATATTACCCACGTTGGTGACAGCCGCGCCTACTGGATTACACGCCACGGCTGTTATCAAGTTACCCTTGATGATGATGTCGCCTCCCGTGAAGTGCGGCTAGGCTATGCTATTTATCGTGAAGCTGTGCAACAAAGTTCCTCTGGTTCTTTAGTGCAAGCTTTAGGAATGAGTCCCAGTATTTCATTGCATCCTACGGCACAGCGGTTTATCCTGGACGAAGATTCGATTTTTCTGCTGTGTTCTGATGGTTTAAGCGACTTTGACCGAGTTGATGAATACTGGGAAACGGAAATCTTGCCGATTCTCACAGGGGAGACAGATATTGTCAAAGTGGCTAATCGGTTAATAGAAATTGCTAATACCAAAAATGGGCACGATAATGTCACCATAGCTTTAGTCCATTGTCAAGTAAAATACTCCGAACCCAAGTCAAATTTGACAGGAGTTATTCCTGAACCTTCCCCAATTAAAGCTTTCGATTCCGCGCCCAAAGCAGCTCAAAACACTCTTCTAAACAGTCCTAATCAGAAAACACAAGTAATTGCAGAAAAAAAGCCCGCGACAGCCTTAAAAGTGCCTTTACAGTTGGGAATTCTCTTATTATTGATTACGGGAGCCGGCTTTTTAGGCTACTTGGCGACGCAATGGCAATCAACTACAACTGGCAATTCTCCCAGTCAAGTGCAGGGTAAAGATCCGAGTGTTGTCACTGTACCTGGGAAACAAGTATCGCTTTCTAATTTAGATGTTGGTTTTGAGCTTACCAGCGATAGAGAAATAACTCTGAGTAAAAACAAATCTGCCCCAAATCTAAAAATTACAGCACCAGCAGGTAGTGTTTTGCAAGTTATCGAGAAACCAATTCCCCAAGAGCAAGACTCTATGGTGCATCTGCGAGTCTGTTCTGTTGCTAACAAGGCTCAACTAAACAATAGCACTGGTGGACAAACAATAAAAAAATTATCTAACAGCAAACCCTCCACCACTCCTTCTACTTTGGTGAAAAGGGGAGAAGACGGATGGATTAAATTCTCCCAACTTCAGGGTTTAAATCCCTCCGTCTCCCCACCGGGACAATCCGGGCAATGTCAAGTTGATAAGGAAGTTGTAACTCCTTCTGTTAAACAGCCTGGGGTTACGTCTACACCTGCACCCGCGCGTGATAATGACGACCGATGACAATACTGCTCGGTTAAGCCCAAAATCCCGCCCGAAAATAAATTTTGGGCTAATAGCTAAAGTAAGCTAAAAGCTTACTGATAATGCTTTTAACCCATTAAAATGGGTTTAAGCTAATAGCTATGAAATTTATTTCACGGCTCTGAACCGAGCAGTATTGCGACCGATGATGACTTTGCACCACAAACAGAGGCGATCGCTTCTGCTGTTATAGCTAAAAAAAACTAAAATAATAAAGGCAAGAATTACCAAGGCAGAAATTTTTACCTTGTAAAATTGTTATTTGAAATAATTTGATTAAACCTTTTAGTTTAATGAATCCATGCCATCCCTGAACCTGGCGATCGTCCGTCTCGTCAATATCGGCACTGATAACTTCGCCATTTGGGTGATCAACGCACCCTATCCCAGTGGTTATGCTTTGCGTGACTGTGTATGGTCTCCACACCTTACTCAAGCATGGATTTCGTGGCAGGAAATGTTTGCCGGTCACCATCGCTTGGATCTTCCTCCCGGTTCAACCCCTCCACCTACCAATCCACAGATTATGGACTTGGTTTCACCCCCCAATGGTCAGACCGCTGGTCCTTACACTAGTCGTTTGATGCAATACTTGGGAATAAGTCTGTGGCGCTGGGTATTTGACGGTTCTATTCTCGGTAGTCTAGAATGCAGTCAAGGTATGGCTATGGGTAAGGATACACCTTTGCGCTTGCGGCTGGAAATTCGTGACCCAAACCTGATCGCCCTACCTTGGGAAATTATGCAGCGCGAAGCCGGTCAATCAGCAATTTCGCTTAGTAAACAAGTTTTATTTAGTCGCACAACCACGGAAGTAGACCCTCTGCCGGATTTGCGAACATATCCAACTTTAAACATTCTGCTGGTTTTGGGATATGACGAGAAACTACAACTGGAAAAAGAAGCCGCTATTCTCAAAAAAACTCTTTGCGATAGTCCTGTAGTTGGCAATCATTCTCAAGGATATGCACCATGTACGGTTACTGCACTTTTGCAACCAACTCCACAAGAGTTGATTCAAGAGCTAGAAAGCAAAGAATATAATGTTTTATTTTATGCCGGTCATGGTCGTCCAGCACCAGATGGCGGATTACTGTTTTTGCAACCGGGCACGACGCTCAATGGTATAGAATTGGCGCAAGTATTGACTCGGAATAACGTGAACTTGGCGGTTTTTAATGCCTGTTGGGGAGCACAACCAGCTGCGGTAAATCGTCAAGCTATACCTTCTAGCAGTTTGGCAGAAGTGCTGATTCGTCATGGTGTGCCGGCAGTTTTGGCAATGCGGGATCAAATTGGCGATAATGAAAGTCTAAGTTTTATTCAAGCTTTTGCTCAAGCTTTGCGAAAGCGTTTACCAATTGATGAAGCTGTCGCAGAAGCAAGGCAACATTTGTTAACAATTTATAAGTTCAATCAACCAGCTTGGACTTTACCAGTTCTCTATCTGCATCCCAATTTTAATGGTGAACTGATTAGGAGCTTTGATGAAGGTATTACTGAGTTGCCAACTATGCCTAATCTAGCTTCATCAATTCCCACAGCCTATTTGCGATCGCTTGAGGGAGGTGTAAGCTGGTCATTGGAACCTGGTGTCACTCGTATCGGTCGCACAATAAAAGATAATCATATTGTAATTACAGAAGGATCTGTTTCTAAAGGTCACGCCGAAATCTTATGCCGGAATAATCTCAGCGGCGCCACTCCCATCCGAACTTATTCCCTCCGAGATTTGTCCAGTTACGGTACTTGGTTTTTATCTCCCAAGGGTTGGCAACAAATCCTCCGGGAGGAAGTTTCCTTAAAATCCGGAATGCAGTTAAAGTTTGGTAGTCCTACAGGTCAAATATGGCAGTTTATTAGTGAAGACTCTTAAGACTGGGGACTCAACACTGGGGAAGAAAATAATTTTTAAACATGAAAGTTTATTTATTAATTCCCGGATATCGCCAATAACAAATACTGAGGATGTGTGCCACGATAAATCATTTGCAAAAAACCAATCTCACTCTCAAATAAATCAAATTTATTTTACGGAAATCAGATTCTGGGAGCTGTAGCTGTCAATATTGCTAAATAATCAATCAGGAGACTACAAATGGCTAAACAAATAAACGCTTCAGAAACTTTGCATCACTTACCCTCTCAATTAGATTTAGAATTGTTGTCAGTTCTGCTGGAACCTGAAGATGCTACTTATCCCTGGAATCTGGCTGACGAAGAGTCAGAAATTTATTTTCGACAACTAGAAGAACAGTTCGCTCAAGATTTAACAGATGAAGAACTCACAACTAGTTCGCAAGCTTTTTACGGAAAACTTGACACACTTTGGTCAGAAATTTCTGAATGCTCGCACTACAAATGTAATACAACAAACCTGAATTTAGCTAATCTTCAAGAAAGTTTACATTCAGCTTTCGCTGCCAGTGTACCCCAAAGTTGGTTAAACGCGATCGCCCAAAAAGCATCAGAGATGTTTGACACCAGACGCTCAATTGGTGAGCAACTCGTTGAGTGTGTTCAAGCTATGCTACCAAGTTGGGGAACAGAAGACCTTAGTGTTTTAGCTCGTCCTTTCGCTTACGCTATGCGAGGTAGCTTCATCGAAAACGCAGCATCTACAACAATTAATGACATTGAGAATCGAGAGTGGACAGCTTTATCTCAAATTGAGCAAGCAAAAGTTAGTTTGGCGATCGCTCACTATGCCTTCACCCAATTAAATCAGTTTGAATCAGAAACCTAAATTTATAATTCTATGTATCTGGGTTGATTTCTTTGATTTTGTCTGAATGCCTGGGTTATTTCCACGCCCTACATGCTATTCTCAGAATCTTTAATTATCTTTCTCGAAATATCAATTCGGCATCCTACTCAAAAAATAAGGTATATGCAAGACAAGCGTCATCTACCCAAAGACATAAAAGATAATTAAACTTCAACAAACGTAGCGCCTGTAAATAAAGCATCCAATTAATTCAAAAGTACTAGTTTCTTTTGTCCCCCATGTCTCATTTCGGTCCGATAAAGCGGGTAGCGAAATTTTGCGATCGCGTTGGAGATAGTACCCGCGCTTTGAGAATTGCTGCCATCAAAAAAGCGTAAGACAACACCCCAACCACTACCAAAAGTAAGGCATTGATAGATCCTGTTGCGTTCCACAAAGCGTGGAGTGCTGAAGCGCTAAAATAACCAACAGGCAAAATCTGCCAACTTCTGCGGGGCTTAAGAACAGCCAACCCGATAAAATACCCTAAATACCCGCTGTAAGCCATGTGTCCCGCAACAGAGCCTAAAATGCGAGGAATTAACAGTTGCAATCCTACCAGTTGACCAGCCGCTGCGATGCCTCCCGCTTGTTGTGTCGCATTTTGAATGGAAGGTACATACTGCCCTAAAGTTTCTAACAGTGTGAAACCCACAGCAGAAGCAGTTCCTAGAAGAATGCCATCTAGAGGTTCCCAAACACCGACACGTTCGCGTAAAGGGGAGGGTAATACTCTGGCGATCGCATAGGCGCCTAATACTGGCAGCGCTTTCAGTAATTCCTCCATCAAGCCGGCACCAAAAAAGTAACGCACCAGTAACTCTGTGAAGGTGGTAGTATCTTCACCAGAGGGCAACTTACCAGGTAAGATAACGCGAAATACGAAGATAAATATATCTAACAAAGGACTGAGTAAAATCAGCGTAGTCGCTAATGCTGAAGCCATTAGTACCCACCAGGGCTTTTCTTTGCCGCAAAGCTGGTAGACAAAATAGTAAGCCGCAAAAGCGATGTAAGTCGCGACCATAACTTGATTGGCTTGGGGATGACCTACAGTAGCAAACATTAGCACCACGAAAACTACTGTCAGTATTCCCGGTATCAGATATGCTTTGCGAGTTAAATCTTTCCCAGTAGAAATAATCGGGAACAGTTGCGTGAAGCTTACAGAATCTGGTTTTTGCTGTGAGTGTAAAGGAGTTGCCGCAGGTGGTAACGGTTTAGAAGCCGGTTGCGACATCACCGTTGCTTGGGGGATGAGTTCGTACTCAAACTGTAATTCTGGACCATCGTAACCTAGAGTAATGCGATCGCCTGGTTGCAATTCCTGAGTACCTTGCAAACGTTTTCCATTTAAATAAGTGCCATTAGCACTATTCAAATCGCAAATTACCCAGCTAAATATTGCATCTGCCGATGAAGACACGGGACGAACCACCGCATGACGACGGGATACCATCCGATACATCATGGCATCGAAGACTACTTGGCAATTGGGGTCGCGTCCAATTACCGCATCTTTACTGGCAGGCAGCGAGTAGCGAGATGCTGACCCAAAAGCTGCTTCATTACCAGACACTAGCCGCAGAAAAGCATTATGTCTTGCGTTTTTCCCTGTCATCGAGTTAGAATTCGCTTCTCAATTAATTCGCTTAAATTATCACAGCAGCACGACTTAACCGTAGCCACATCAACAGCAGCATTGCTAAATACAATATAGCTTCACTTCCTGTTAAACAATTAGAAATTTATAAATCAAAATTTAAGATAGTATCATCCTACATAGGCAACGATTTTGGCTATCTAAGGCGTTTCGATGCACTCTCATGGGTAAGCTGTATTAAGTTATAGCTCATAGTTTATCGGCTTTTAAGCACCCGATTAAAGTTTAAATGTATAGCAATTGATTAAATATTAATAGTCTTTACGAAAACTAATTGTATTTAAAAATATAAAAAGTATAAAATTTTTAGCCCTCAGTAGTAAGTTGTTTTTATAACTTACTACCAACCTCTAACTACTGATGAGATGAAAACTTATACACCTTCTAGATGCTCTATCTTAGTACCCAATAGTTTGAGGAATTCTGCCCAGGGAGCAAAGGATGAGCAAGTCAAGTCTGAGCTGTAACTCAATTACCATCAACTATTGCCTCATCAGCCGATACATCTACGTAAGTTCCGCTCCCCTAGACGTACATCCGGACTACAGGCAGGATAAGCAGTACGTTGGAGCGTTGGAGCGTTGGAGCGTTGTTTTACTATCCACTATCCACTAACTAATATCTAAATTAAATTCGGCGATCGCTTTCGGGAAATTTTCGTTTTCATGTCCTGGACGACTGAGTTTAATCAGAGAAAAACGCTGCAACTCACTTAAATTTGCCCACTGTTTGGGTGTGATGCTTGTACCTATTTCTTGAAGTTTTTTCTGAAGGCTATCTGGCACATTATTAGCATCCATCCACGCAGGATGAGGCTCGATAGACAATGTTGACGCTGGTGTGCCGTTACGTTGTAAAATCAGATTCTGGAGATACTCGCCGTAAGCTTGAATTTCGCTTTCTGTGGTGCAAGGTACTTCCACTAAAGCTTCACGCTCAACTTTAGTCATATGGTTCCAATCGGATAATTTCAGCTTGATACCACAAATATCGAGTTTGTAACGCACTTCCATAGGAATGCAACGTAGAGATTCAACAAAATCTGCCTCGAATTTAAAAAAGATTGCCATAATATTCCAGCGATGATTTAAGATTTTGATTTAGAATTACTGTAACGAATAATCCAATAACTGATTGATAAAGCGAAAATAGCAGTTCCTAGTCCAATCACTTCAATTCCATCGGTTTTTTCCAAGTCAAGAATAATAATTTTCCGAGATACAGCAATCAAAGAAGTTACAATAACTAACTCAACCTGAACAACGTGTTTTCGCAGATAAGCTGTAATATTTTCTAATATTTCTAAGGCAATTAAAATATTTAGAAATAAACCAAATATTTTAAATAACGTTTTGTTAATTTCACCATATGGCGTGGTAAAAAGTTCTTTAATCAGAAAAAGTCCTAAGTCAAAAATCGCTACTAAAATTACCAGCACCATACCAACAGATAGAAGCTTGGAAACTACCACCTCTATGCCTTCAATGTAGTGCATAAAGTTGTCATCTTTGGTAGCTTCTTTAAATTGCCGGAATAGCTTCCACATCTTCTGCACCCCCCTGTGAAGTAAAAAGTGAAAAGCAAAAACAAAAAAGAAAAACCCCATAGATAAATCTATAGGATGGAAAAAGGATGCCTTACCAATTCGCGCTTTGTATTTAGAAGGCGTTTTTTTCTTGTCTTTCATATCTCAAACTAGGAGACAGTCAATAGTCAATAATCAATAGTTACAAAAATTATTGACTATAAAATATTTACCAATTCCCCGCATCGCTAAACATATTGTGGTGTATGTCTAGCAGCTTATCATTCTCCGGGTGGCAGTTGATAATGATTATTTGAATGCGTACTATTGATTAATACAGAACGACTTTGAGCCGCCCTCTATTTTATCTGTACTTTCGTTAAGAAATGCGTTAGATTGTCACTAAAGGTGGTAATGATGTCAGCCGACACTACTGGTTAATGAGACTTGGTTACGCAACTCAGTATTAATAGTAATTCGCACTAGCTGTACCGCACAAGCTTTTAATTCTGGTTGGAGTGAGTCGGGGCAAGATTCTGGATGGGTGAGAGCGTTTGCTTCGGAATTCTCTGCCCACAGCGCACCCCAATGCATGGGGACAAAAACTGTACCGGGTGCGATCGCTTTTGTAATTTTCGCCGGAAATTTGGATTTTCCCCGACGCGATCGCACTTCCACCCACTGATTATCTGTAATATTCAACTTTGCAGCATCACGAGGATGAATCTCAATAAATGGTTCCGGATGCATGGCACGAATTTTTTCAATCCGACCGGTGCGGGTTTGAGTGTGCCAATGTCCGTAAAGTCGCCCATTTGTCAAGACAAAGGGATAATCAGGATCGGGTGGTTCTGCTAGTCCTCGCGAATGATATGCCCCAAATCGAGCGCGTCCATCTGGGGTATGAAAATGCAAATCGGTGTAAAGTCTTTTAGAGTCTGCACTTGTAGAGACGCGATAACCTGTGTCTGTATTTTCTTCAAAACCGAGAACACCTGTATCAGAATCGATATATATCGGCTCAGGTTTCTTTTCTGGATGGGGCCATTGAGTCGCACCTTCGGCTTGTAATTGCTGGTGACTCATACCTGTCATATCACAAGGGCGATCGCAAGTCAGTTTGACAAACTCAGCATACACCTCAGCGGAGTTTGTAAAAGAAAATTCTTTCTCAAAACCTAACCGACGACCAACTTCAGCGAAAATTTCCCAATCTGCTTTCGCTTCCCCTAGGGGTGGACGAAATGCTTGAGATAACGTAACTACCCGTTCGGAATTTGTCATCACGCCGGTTTTCTCACCCCATTGAGCTGCTGGTAAGAGAATGTGAGCGTAAGCAGCAGTTTCTGTGGGATAGTAGGCATCTTGATAGATTGTAAAAGGCGATCGCAATAACGCTTTTTTCGTCCGCTCTAAATCTGGCATACTCACAGCCGGATTAGTTGCCGCAATCCACAATAAACCAACATTACCATTTTCTAACTCAGTAATCATATCCCACACCGACAAACCGGGATTTGGCGAAATTTGCCCCGGCTTCAGTCCCCAAAATTCCTCAACTTCCCCTCGCTGCTGGGCATTTTTCACCGTGCGATAACCGGGTAACAGATGTGATAAACCTCCCGCTTCGCGTCCTCCCATCGCATTTGGCTGACCTGTCAAGGAAAAAGGTCCCGCTCCAGGCTTACCAATTTGTCCGGTCATTAAATGCAAATTAATGATGGTTCTGACTTTAGCGGTACCTTCCGATGATTGATTTACACCCATTGACCACATCGACAGAACCCGCTGTGATTGACCCCAGTAGCGAGCTGCTGTTTCTAAATCTTCAACGCTGATACCGCAGCGATGAGCTACCACGTCTGGGGAATAATGGCGAATTACCTCAGCGTATGCAGGAAAGTTGCTGGTACAGTCTTCAATGAATGCGGGATCAATGTAGTTCCAGCGCATCAATAAGTGAGCGATACCGTTCATCAAATCGATATCTGTACCGGGACGAATCGCTAAATGTAAATCTGCGGCTTCTGCGGTTGGTGTGCGTCGGGGATCGACGACAATCATTTTCACTTTGCGATTCTTTTTGTGGTACTTCTCCAATCGGTTGAAAATGATGGGGTGACATTCAGCGGTATTCGTGCCAATTAAAAAGGCACAGTCAGTTAATTCCAAGTCATCGTAGCAGCACGGGGGACCATCTGCACCAAAACTTTGAATATAGCCAGCTACAGCGCTAGACATACATAAACGAGAGTTGGCATCAAAGTTGTTTGTACCCAAACAGCCTTTCATCAACTTCTGAGCGATGTAATAGTCTTCAGTTTGAAACTGACCGGAACCGTACATGCATAAAGCTTCTACTCCTTGGGTAAAGCGCACAGTTTGAATGCGGTTGGTGATGATATCAAAAGCTTCATCCCAAGTAGCGCGGCGAAATTCCTCTTTTAAGGAGTCTCGTACCATTGGGTAGCGTAATCTATTTTTATCTAAAGATTCAGCGATCGTTGCCCCTTTGACACACACCATACCTTGACTGGATGGGTGCGCTTTATCACCCCGCACCCGCCAAATTGGAGTTCCTTCGCTATCTCGATTAGTCGCTTTGCCATGTTGCGCTGGGGGAGAGACTTCTAATCCACAGCCTACACCACAATAAGGACACACGGTTTTGGTAATTTCAGTCATGTTGTTTGTACCGTATTCACCAGTTGTCTAATTTTTGAACAATCAGGTTTGTAAAGACTTAATTTAAGAGCGAATAGCTGTGTTTCCAAACCTTTGAGATTAAATTCGCTGCAATTAAAAATGTTTATAGCGTTTCCTAGTCTGCTGAGGTACAAATTTATCTAAAGTATGAAGTATGAAGTATGAAGTATGAAATAAAT
>CASBQC010000472.1 GCA_949127805.1 Nostocales cyanobacterium PMM_0081 | reverse complement strand
TCCCCCCCTCCCCGTTTCCTCTTCTCATCGTCGCAGAGATAATCTCGGTCGATTCTCTAGCTGTTTACAAAGTCTTAATTCTGTGCCTTTGCGGTTCCACTCTACCTGATCGAAAATTTGATGCAGGAGAGTCATACCACGACCGTTTTCTGACTCATCTGGTGGTAGATAATCTGTGGGATCGCGATCGCATGTACAACATGGACTAAATCCGCTGCCCTGATCTGATATAATCCACCAATACTGATTATCTATTAAGGAAAAACGGACTACTACTGTTTTACCGGGATCAAGATGATTGCCATGTTTTGCTGCATTGACTAGGGCTTCTTGAAGTCCCAGTCGCAGTTCAGCTTGCAACTTTACAGGAATTTCTGCCAATAGTAAATCTAATATTGGACAGAGATATAGAGTTGAGGCGAAACTAATTGTGCCCCAATTACGTCCAACTGGACGGAGCGAAATGGTAATCACTCTTATAAACCCCATAGCCTTCAGTTAGCTAGACATCAGTTTGCAAAACAAAAGCACCCTGATATAAATTGAGGTGATCGTGCTGCCTTCAAACTAGCGTCTTCAAAACTAAGTTGTGAAAATACTGTGGAGCATCGGTTATCTTCATGAATTATGCTTGCTTATATAAAACGGCAAGTATCAACCTCAATAATGCAGTTAGCAACTAAAGATGTTTTCAATGTAGAAGAGTATTGCTATACTCTTTTACCTGCCGATTTGGGATTTAAACAACCAAATTCAAGTTTATGAGTAACCCATACAACTTCAATTTTTTTCTAGAAATGGAATTCAATGAATCCTATTTTTAGCTTAATTCAATTTTAGCATTTTTCCTATGCACTAGACTACAAATAAAAAATTTGAGTTTTGTCAAGGGATTAAATACCCTTACGAGCGTGGTGATAAAACTAGAATTGCGGCTGCTTCGACATGAGCAGTTTGGGGAAAAAAGTCAGCGGGTTGGATTCGTGTAATGGTATACATTCCATCTGCACAAAGTAGTTTCAAATCACGAGCGAGGGTGGCTACTTTACAGCTGACGTAAACGATGCGGGGGGGTTGCGATCGCCGTAAAGATTCGATGACATCCCTCGCACATCCCTTACGTGGCGGATCTAATAGCACAATATCGGGCAAAATGTCCATTTTGGGTAACAATTTTTCAACTGCCCCAACAACAAAAGTCACATTCTTAATATTGTTATTTCGCGCATTTAAAATAGCCTGTTCCACCGCTTCGGCTTGCACTTCTAACCCCGTAATATTACGGACTTGTTTTGCCAAAGGCAAAGTTAAAGTTCCAATACCACAATATGCATCAACTAACACTTCATGTCCTTGCAAATTCAATTCTCTTTGAATTTCCTGCAAAAGCGCCTCGGCTGTTTCGGTGTAAACTTGAAAAAACGTATCTGGACGCACTTGAAATTCTAATCCGGCGAATTGCTCTTTTAGATAGGAAATTCCGGCAATACAACGGGTTTCGTCACCAAAAATTGCATTAGTGCGATCGCCATTTCGATTTAAGCAGACTCCCACTAATCCAGGAAAGCGTTTTAACCACGAGAAAGAAAGCTTTTCAATTCCTGGTAAATTCCAATCTTTGACTACTATTGTTAGCAACATTTCCCCAGTGCGCCGTCCAATGCGTAAACTAAGATGACGTATTTGTCCAGTGTGACGGCGTTCGTCGTAAACTTGCCATTGTGATGTGTGAATATCTTCTTTAACTTGCGCGAGTAATGGATTTAATCGTGCATCTTGCACTGGACATTGATTTAAGTTAACTAATTGATGGCTACCTTTTTGGTAATAACCAGCTTGAACTTGTCCGGTTGCCGATTTACCCACAGGATATGTAGATTTATTACGATAACCGAAAGCTGAAGGTGCAGCCAAAACTGGATCTACAGGTGGATGCACAAAACCGCCAATTCGTTCTAAAGCTTGAATAACTTGATTTCGTTTGGCTTCAAGTTGGTACTCATAGCTGATATGCTGCCACTGACAACCACCACATTTATCAGCCACAATGCAACTAGGGCGGATGCGGTGGGGCGATGGTTGCGATAATAAATGCAGCTTGGCATGAGCGTATTTAGGTTTGACGTGTAATAAGCGTACCACTGCGCGATCGCCACTTACTGTATCTGGAACAAAAACTACGCGATCGCCGAAACGTCCCACACCATCACCCGTATCACTCAAATCTGTAATTTCAACTTCAATTAACTCTCCCTGTAGCCATTTGGGTGAATCATCTTCATCAGTGTGAAGCAATTCTGTAATAGACACCTTCCCCATCTCCTTTATTTGTGTACCTAAGACTAGTTAAACTAGCAAATAATAATATGTCGCGTGATTTTACTAATCATGACTGTAATTAGCCAAGTTATTCTCAAAGCCGACGACGAACTGCGTTATCCCAGCAGTGGTGAACTCAAAAACATCAAAGACTTCTTGCAAACCGGCTCACAGCGGATGCGGATTGTCACAACCCTAGCCGAAAACGAGAAAAAGATAGTTCAGGAAGCAACCAAACAACTTTGGCAAAAGCGTCCTGACTTTATCGCTCCTGGAGGCAACGCTTTCGGAGAGCGGCAACGTGCTTTATGTATCCGTGATTATGGCTGGTACTTACGCCTAGTTACTTATGGGGTGCTTGCCGGCGACAAAGAACCAATTGAAAAAATTGGTTTGATTGGCGTGCGGGAAATGTACAATTCTTTAGGCGTTCCCGTACCAGGAATGGTAGAAGCGATCGGCTGTCTCAAAAAAGCCTCCCTTGACTTACTTAATGCCGAAGACGCTGCCGAAGCTTCCCCCTACTTTGATTACGTCATTCAATCGATGTCATAATCAAGCGTGGGCGATAATTTTGGCTTAAATCGGTCTACTAGAGAGAGTGCAACATCTAAACACTCAACATCCATAAAATCTCTAATTTGATCATACCTTCCCCACACTTGGTAGTGGCTCTGGCAGAATTCCTGTCAAGTTATCACCAGGTTGTGGGGAAATTTAATTTTTTAAGTAGTAAGCGGCTCCAGTCCTTAAAATCCAAGCTATGAGCGGTAAACCGCTCACTACGAACTACGAGCCAAGAAAAAACCGACAGGCTTCTTGAGAAGGCTGTCGGCAATTAGTGTGTTCCCTATTAATGACTCGGCTAGAGTTCAGTTATATGTAATTATGCGGCTTTTCCCGTTTTTAGAAGACGATCTTAATCAAGGGCATCAGTGATTGTCATCACATAATTGTTGCAGCTTAACTGTATTTACCTAAAAAATAAATTTATCACTTCGGATATAGTCTATGCACAGTTTGAACATATAAAGTGTAATTTTTGTTACATTTTAGTAAAGTATGTCAATTTTAATAGAAAATGCATAAACTTATCTACCTGATGACTTTTTTCAATTGGAGCGATCGCTCCAATTCTCTGCTCATAGAAGCGACTTGACAACATTACAGCTACATTCAATATTATTGATGCCAGTTATAACTCAAAATATTTTGAATTTAAAAAGTAAAACCTGTGAGAACTGACACGATATTTTATCAACTTTTCCAAACTTTGCCTGGTATTCTCTTTGAACTCATCGGTCAATCTGCTACTGAAGCAGAAGCTTATCAGTTTGCATCTGTTGAAATCAAAGAACTAGCCTTTCGCTTTGATGGTTTGTTTTTACCTTTAGCGGATTTCCCTGAACAACCCATCTACTTTGTCGAAGTTCAGTTTCAACCCAAAACCGATTTTTATTGGCGATTGTTTGCCGAAATATTCGTTTACTTAAATCAATATCAACCTATTCAAGATTGGCGTGCAGTAGCAGTGTTTGCCAAACGAAGTTTAGATCCAGGCGTACCTATGCAGTATAGAGGATTGCTGATGAGTCAGCAAGTTAAGTTTGTATACTTAGATGAATTGGAGGAAACAGCAACTACGTCCCTTGGTTTAGGAATAGTGCAGTTAGTAGTTGAAGAGGAAGCGACAGTTAATGAACAAGCTAGGCAATTACTTCAGAAAGCACAGCAGGAACTTGAAGATGTTGCCCTTAGGCAGAAAGTTTTAGAATTGATAGAGACGATATTGGTTTATAAGTTTACCAACTTAAGCCGCGAGGAGATAGAAGCTATGTTTGGGTTAAGTGAGTTAAAGCAGACAAGGTATTTTCGAGAAGTCGCACAAGATGCCGAGGAAAAGGGCAAACTAGAGGGCAAACTAGAAACAGTACCCCTGTTATTGGAGTTGGGCTTGACTATCGAACAGATAGCCCAAAGATTAAGCTTGGATGTTGAAGCGGTGAGAAAGGCTGCACAACGGTCTTCTGGTGAGAATTCCCAAGGTGAAGATACAGGAATTTAGTGATTTAATGAAGAGCGATCGCTCTTTTATTTATAGGCAAGTAGAAGCGCGATCGCCTAAACACAAACCTATTTTCACATAACTTATAGAAAATCTGGCTTTGGTACCATATGACTGCGAAGCCATTCGCTAAATTCGTCTCGTCCTAACTTACCAGACGCAACTTGTAAAATTAGCTGCTCTTGTTCATCCACCGCTGCGTTAATCTCAAAACCATTTAATATAAAAAACACTTCCATCGCAGCGTGACCGATGCGTTTATTGCCATCGATGAAAGGATGATTTTTAATTAGGGAAAAACTAAGGGCAGAAGCTTTTTCAACTATTGTAGGGTAAAGTTCCTCACCAGCAAAGGTCATTTTTGGTTGAGCTAAAGCTGATTCCAATCCACCCATGTTGGAAATACCTGCCGAGCCACCTGACTGCTCAATGATGCCATGATAGAGTTCTAACACCTCTTCTAGGGTGAGATAGCGCATCACGCCAGCCGATTGTAAAGCTCTGTATTTTTCTTAAGTACGTAATCCATAGCATCTGCAAAGGATGCTTCTGTTTGATTTAGCACTTCTTCAACACGCATTTGCACTAATTCTTCTATTGGTACGCCAAGACGAGTGGCAGTTTCTTGCAGCTTCAATAAACGCTCATCGGGAATTTTAAAGGAAATTGTATTCATTTCTAAAAGCGGCGTTGGTGGCGATTTCTCCTCCACATCTAACGAGGAACGCAAGCGCATCAACTGGCGTCGCATTTCCGGCGAGGCTTCTATTTCAGAAATTTCCTGCTTCTTGACGGTTGCGTGCAGAGTTTCCAGAAACTCATCAGACCCTTCAGTTAAAGCCTCTAGCAGCACCTGCAACAGTTGGTCGCGATCGCCCAATAAGCTTTTTTCTTCAATCAAGCGGAACTTGAGATGTATTTCGCACTCATAAACACCTACTTCGATATTATTTATTTCACGTGAATCTGAGTTAGGTTTCATAGTTTTAAGTCATCCCCATTTTTTCTCACTGCCCTGACGATACTATCACTGTAGCATTGGGCTTTTAGCATGATTTATGGTATTTCAGCAGTCTGGGTACACAATGACAGCACACTGCTTTTTATCAACTTTACGTCTATTTCAGCAATGGTTCAGAAATCGATAGAATAATTCTCTGTCCCCAGAGTGCATTACTTCCCATGACTGCAACCTCAAAACCAGCCTTTTCCGCTGAAGAAATAGCCAAAGAAGGTTTAAAGCCAGAAGAATATGAAGAAATTGTCCGCAGGTTAGGGCGTCATCCCAACAAAGCCGAACTAGGAATGTTTGGGGTGATGTGGTCAGAACATTGTTGTTACAAAAATTCACGCCCATTATTAAAACAGTTTCCCACAACAGGCGATCGCATTCTTGTTGGTCCAGGTGAAAATGCCGGCGTTGTCGATTTAGGCGACGGGTTCCAACTTGCCTTTAAAATTGAATCTCATAATCACCCCTCGGCTGTTGAACCCTTTCAAGGAGCCGCCACTGGTGTAGGAGGTATCCTCAGAGATATATTTACAATGGGTGCGCGTCCCATTGCTCTTTTAAACTCCCTCCGCTTCGGTTCCCTGGAAGATGCCAAAACTCGACGGCTTTTCAGTGGTGTAGTTGCAGGAATATCTCATTATGGTAACTGCGTCGGGGTGCCCACTGTCGGCGGTGAAGTATACTTTGACCCTGCTTACTCCGGGAATCCCCTAGTAAACGTCATGGCGCTGGGATTGATGGAAACGCCAGAAATTGTTAAATCTGGCGCATCTGGTTTAGGCAACCCCGTGCTATATGTTGGTTCCACCACCGGACGCGATGGTATGGGTGGCGCAAGTTTTGCCAGTGCAGAACTTAGCGATGAATCACTAGATAACCGTCCAGCAGTACAAGTTGGCGATCCTTTTTTAGAAAAGTCGTTAATTGAAGCTTGTCTGGAAGCCTTTAAAACAGGTGCAGTCGTTGCCGCACAAGATATGGGTGCAGCTGGCATTACTTGTTCTACATCGGAAATGGCTGCAAAAGGCGGTGTCGGCATTGAACTAGATTTAGATAAAATACCCGTGCGGGAATCGGGTATGGTTCCCTATGAATATCTGCTTTCGGAATCTCAAGAAAGAATGCTCTTTGTGGCACACAAGGGACGCGAACAAGAATTAATCGATATTTTCCATCGTTGGGGACTGCAAGCAGTTGTTGCCGGGGAAGTTATAGCCGAACCAATAGTCAGAATTTTCTTCCAAGGTGAAATAGCAGCAGAAATTCCCGCTGAAGCTTTGGCAGAAAATACCCCACTATATGAACGAGAATTATTGACAGAAGCACCAGAATATGCTCGCAAAGCTTGGGAATGGACATCTGATTCTCTTCCTGCTTGCACAACTGCTGGCATTGAAATTCAAAAAAGCTTGCAAAGTTGGAATGATATTCTTTTGACTTTACTCGATACGCCAACGATCGCATCAAAACGTTGGGTTTATCGTCAATACGATCATCAAGTCCAAAATAACACCGTCATCTTACCAGGTGGTGCTGATGCCGCTGTCGTCCGGTTGCGTCCCCTTGAAGAGGAGCGGGGGAGTGGG
>CASBQC010000471.1 GCA_949127805.1 Nostocales cyanobacterium PMM_0081 | reverse complement strand
CCCACACCCACACCCACCAATAATCCACCTTTTGTCACCAATAAACGCCTAACTTTTGTTACACCAAATCAACTCAATCTTGATGGTACTATCAAAGGTAATGAAACCGTTCAATACAGCTTTTTTAGCAGAAAAGGTTCCAAATTAATTGCATCGCTTTCCCCAGAAAGTAGTAATGTTTTACTAACAGTTTTATCTCCCAATCGAGAAGTAATAGATAATTCGGCACAGCAAGTCACATCTTATCAAGGAATATTACCTAAAAGTGGCAGATATATTATTCAGTTAACTTCAGCGCCAGAAGTTCCGCAAAGTAATTATGTCCTTAATGTTGGGTTAGAAAATTCAGAAGCGAAACCTACACTCACGCCCACATTAGAACCGACATTTACGCCTACTCCAGAGCCATCCACAAGTCCGCCTACGCCGTCGCCAACACTCACGCCAACATTTCCAGCACCTATTAACAATTCGCCCACTCTTCCGCCTTTACAGCCGCCGGAGTTGCCGTCTACATCTCCTCAAGAAGAAAATAAAAATCCGCCTGTTGAGCAAACACCAGTTCCCAATCAGACAAATTCTCGATAAGTTTAAAGGTGCATTTTTCTACTATTTTGATTAGTTTTATGGGATTGGTGAAGAATAATTTGGAGGAACGTAGACACGAAGTGGCTTGCACTTCTGCTACCGCAGAGTCGCAGAGAACGCAGAGGAAAAAGAAAGAGAGTTTTGGAAATGATTTAGGATGACTATATATGATTTCACTTGAATAAAGTAAATAGGGTAAATTAAGTGCTAATAACTAATAATTGTCAATGAATACATTACTAATTACGGGAACGGATACGGAAGCTGGGAAAACTGTTTTCACAACAGCGTATTCTGCTTATTGGCAAATATATTATCCGCAGCGTCGCTTGGGAATTATGAAACCGATTCAATCGGGTGAAGGCGATCGCGAAGTTTATCAAAAGCTGTTTTCTTTAGATCAATCTTCTGAAGAAATTACACCTTTGTATTTTCAAGCACCTCTGGCACCACCTATTGCCGCAGCACGGGAAAATCGAGAAGTGGATTTAAAGCTGGTGTGGCAAACTTTAGAAAAAGTGCGATCGCGTCATGATATTGTTTTAATTGAAGCTTTGGGCGGTTTAGGTTCACCCATCACTGACGAGTTGACGGTAGCAGATTTAGCCGGGGAATGGCGTTTACCAACGGTATTAATAGTACCTGTGAAATTGGGAGCGATCGCCCACGCTGTAGCGAATGTAGCTTTAGCTAGACAATGCCGCGTTCATCTACTTGGTATTGTTCTCAACTGCGTAGAACCGCGAACATCAGCGCAAATTAACGATTGGACACCACCACAATTGATTCAATCCCTAACTAATACGCCTGTTTTAGGTTGCGTGCCTTACTTAGAAAATACATCTGATTTAGAAAAAATGGCACAAGTAATATCAAATTTGGATTTGGAAACATTACAAGGTTGGGCATAGAAAAAACGGCGTTGCACCAATTGAGGTATGAATCGGCATGTAGAGACGTAGCAGTGCTACGTCTCTACAAGGATTTTGGTATTAGATAAAATCATATTCATACATAAAATCAGCAACGCCGAAAAAACAATTTATGTTTATTTATTTAGATAATATTAACAGTAACTTCAGACTAAACTAGGAAAATAACATCAGTTAGCCGTATTAAATTAACCTGTTGAAACCATGATTTCCGCATTCCCCAACGCTGAAAGTGTAAACCTATCACGCATCCGCTCAGATATTAGATCGCTACAACCTCAACTGGTAGAATGGCGACGCCGACTGCATCAACAACCAGAGTTAGGTTTTCAAGAAAAACTCACTGCTGAGTTTGTTTCACAGAAGTTGCAGGAATGGGGAATTGAGCATCAAACTGGTATTGCTCAAACTGGAATTGTGGCGATAATAAAAGGTGGTAAAATTGATAGTGGGAAAGTCTTGGCAATTCGGGCAGATATGGACGCTTTGCCGATTCAAGAACTTAACGAAGTGCCATACAAATCGCAACATGATGGCGTGATGCACGCTTGCGGTCATGATGGACATACAGCGATCGCTTTAGGTACTGCTTACTATCTGCAAGTCACACGCCAAAACTTTGCCGGCACTATAAAAATCATCTTTCAACCAGCCGAAGAAGGACCCGGAGGTGCAAAGCCGATGATTGAAGCTGGGGTACTGAAAAACCCTGATGTGGATGCAATCATCGGTTTGCATTTGTGGAATAATTTGCCTTTGGGAACTGTCGGTGTCCGCGCTGGAGCGTTAATGGCAGCGGTAGAATGCTTTAAATGCACGATTTTGGGCAAAGGTGGACATGGTGCAATGCCTCATCAAACGGTTGACTCTATCGTGGTTGCGGCTCAAATTGTCAATGCTTTACAAGAAGGTGACGGGAGTTTGAAAGCCCCTAAAGAACAGGAGCGCAGCGACGTATTCTGTCATGACGGTAGGGGATGAAAAACGACTCGGTGGGTTTTAACCCACTGTGAATATTG
>CASBQC010000470.1 GCA_949127805.1 Nostocales cyanobacterium PMM_0081 | reverse complement strand
GCTCTGTAAGTTGTAAAATGGTTGTAAAATAACGAGGAGGAAACATGACCGCAAAAGACCAACTTCTCAAACTAAAACGCAGCACTAAAATCGACCAATGGAACATCCTTTGCCGTTGGGCATTTTGTCGTTCTCTTGCCGAACCAACTATCCCCTCCCCCGTACCAATTCCTCAAGATAGCAACGTGGAAATGACTTGGCGCGTCTTTGGCGGCGAAATGTGTGATATTCTTTTACTGGCGCTCAAACAACGTTGTTACAACGATAATTTAGGTACTGAGAAAGAAACCCTCATTACACAATTTCGCCTACATTTACATCGCGGGATTGCTTACTTAGCAGGCGATTTAAATATCAAGAAGATTGAAGATTTGATAGAAGTGGCAACTAAAAAGATATAAAGATTATTAAACCACATATAAACACAGATGCACGCCGCTAAGTAATATCTGTGCTTATTTTTAATATCTTTATGTCACAAAGTTACTTAGAAATCGAACGTCACAGAGCTGCGATCGTTCGCACTGACATATCTCGTCCTGTGCGATTGGCAATAGAGTGGGCAATTTTAACTAAAGATACCACGTTTTTTGACTACGGATGCGGACACGGTGGGGATGTACAGCGAGTAGCAAATTTAGGTTACACCAGTGCAGGCTGGGACCCTTATTATCATCCAGATGTACCACTCACATCAGCAGATATCGTCAATTTGGGCTACGTCCTCAACGTGATAGAAAATCCAGAAGAACGGCGTGAAGCACTCATACATGCCTGGGAACTCACCCGTCAAGTTTTAATTGTCGCGGCTCAAGTTTTAATTGATGCTCCCAGTAATGCTCAATTAGCTTACGGAGATGGCATCGTCACCCGTCGCAATACATTTCAGAAATATTACGAGCAACAAGAACTAAAAAGTTACATTGATGAAGCATTAAATACAGATGCAGTACCCGTAGCGCTGGGCATCTATTTTGTTTTTAGAGATGAGGCTCAAAAAGAAAGTTACAAAGCCATCCGCTTTTTTTCTAGCAATTCTACACCGAGAGTCCGCATCCCCACAAAGCGGTTTGAGGACTACAAAGAAAAGTTGCAACCACTGATGGAATTTTATACGCGTCGTGGAAGATTGCCAATAAAAGGTGAATTAGAAAATGAACAAGAATTACTGATTGAATTTGGTAACTTTCGCCGTGCTTTTGCGGTGATATTACAAGCAACTGACGAAGCGGAATGGGATGCGATCGCCTATCGTCGTTCTCTTGATATTCAAGTTTATCTTGCTTTGACCCATTTCGATCAACGCCCATCTTTCTCCAAGCTAGCCTTGGAAATGCGTCACGACATCAAAGCTTTTTTCGGTAGTTACGAAGAAGCTTGTGAAGTCGCTGATGCCAAGCTTTTCAGCTTAGGTCAACCAGAAGTTATTCAAACAGCTTGCGAAAAAAGCAAAATCGGTAAACGCACTCGCAGCGCTCTTTATGTTCACGTTTGGGCACTTTCGGCACTCGATCCGATACTTAGAATTTACGAAGGCTGTGCTAGTCGCACTGTGGGACGTGTAGATCAAGCCACACTGATAAAATATTGCACAGATAAACAGCAAATTTGCTACCTATTTTACCCAGAATTCGACACAGACCCCCATCCAGCGTTGCAAGCCAGTATAATTATTGACTTTAAGACTTTAAAGATAACCCACCGAGACTATCAAAGTAGGGTAAATCCGCCGATTCTCCACCGCAAAGAGACATTTGTGACTTCTAACTATCCTATGTTCGCAGAATTTGCTAAACTCACTCAACAAGAAGAGAAATTAGGATTGCTCAAAGGTAAAAGCGAGATTGGCACCCGTAAAGGTTGGGAAAAATGCCTTGCCGCACACGAAGTAGAAATTAGAGGGCATCAAGTCTACCAAGTTAACGAAACTTAAGGAAGTAGATATGTTAAAGGGGCATTCTTTATAGGTGTATTTTCCCTGATGAGAGGACAATTTGTCTGGAAAGTATAATATCATATTGGTTTTCAAGAAAATACTACTAGACATCTGTTGGTAAAGATGTAGAGACGTAGTAATACTACGTCTCTACAAGGGTTTCGGGCAATGCATAATTAAATTCTGGAGATATCTATTAGACATCTGTTGCTAAAGATGTAGAGACGTAGCAATGCTACGTCTTTACAAGGGTTCTGGGTCAAGTCTAATAAAAGAGCGGAAATACGTAGTCCGTGCATAACTTCTGTTCAATTAACAGGTAAAACTGCATTAATCAGACTGAAATAAACCTATTTCAATTTAATAAGTCATACTCAGACTAATTTCATCTTCACAAAAAGATGGTGGAAAAAGTCAGGTGTAAGCGATCGCCTTTATTTCTGCTTTTGGCATATTGGCATGAAATTATACAACGAGTATGGCAAGATGACTAAAATTTAGTATTGTAAGGATGAATCTGGAAAATAATGAAAGAAATTAAAGGACTGGGACAAGTTTTTGTCAGCCGCAAAATGGCGGCTTTATTATTACTCGGTTTGGCATCCGGCTTGCCTTTATATTTAATCGGTGATACCTTAAAAGCTTGGATGACGGTAGAAAAAGTGGATTTGGCGGCTATTGGCTGGTTTAGCCTTGCGAGTTTGCCTTATTCTTTGAAGTTTCTTTGGGCGCCTTTTGTGGATAGGTTCACCCTACCATTTTTAGGACGAAGACGGGGTTGGTTGTTGTTGACGCAGATTGCATTGATAATAGCGATCGCCATCATGGGTTTTCAACAACCTAAACAAGCATTACAATTTCTTGCCATCAACGCCATTATCATCGCTTTTATTAGTGCTACTCAAGATATCGCTGGTGATGCTTACCGCACCGACGTTTTGACACCATTAGAAATGGGTGCTGGTGCTGCGGTTTGGATTTTAGGTTATCGAATTGGTTTGTTAGTAGCAGGTGCTTTGGCTTTCATACTTGCCGATCGCTTGCCTTGGTCGTCAGTTTATTTAATTATGGCTGGTACGATGGCGATCGGTATTTTTGCCACCTTATTTGCACCGCAACCAAAAGAAATTAGCCCTCCAGCCTCTTTAGTCGATGCCGTAATTTTACCTTTTGGCGAATTTTTTCAGCGCAAAGGTGTTATGCAGGGCTTGTTGATTTTATTATTTATTACTCTATATAAATTGGGCGATGCTTTACTGAGTAATATGACCACACCGTTTTTGCTGCAAACTGGTTTTACCAAAACTGATATTGGGGCAATTAAGTTAGGGATGGGATTAATCGCTACTATTGTTGGTGCTTTGGCAGGTGGTTCAATATTAAGCAGAATCGGCATAAATCGGTCACTTTGGGTATTCGGTATTCTCCAAGCTGTAAGTAATTTAGCTTACTTTTTTCTGGCATACCTTGGCAAAAATTACCAAGCAATGGTGTTGGCGATCAACATAGAACAGTTTTGTGGTGGGTTGGGAACAGCTGCTTTTGTTGCCTTTTTGATGAGTCTTTGTAATCAGCGGTTTTCTGCAACCCAATATGCTTTACTCTCTAGCTTAATGGCAGTCAGCCGTGATATTCTATCTGCTCCGGGTGGTGCGATCGCAGCTGTTACAGGTTGGTCTACATTTTTCTTAATTACTATTGTCGCCGCTGTGCCAGGACTACTCCTGTTACCAGTGTTTGCCCCTTGGAATTCTCCAATAGAAGCAATGCCCAGACCAGGACTCGATCTAGAAAATGAGGATTCATGGGAAACCAAGTAGTCGTTTTTGTCGGCACATTTATTCTCTTCGTTACGGGTTTATTACTTGGCTACGTTCTGTCTCAATTAGTTTTAGGATTTTTGCCTTTTAATTTCCTAACTTTCTTAGGAACACTCAGCCTAATACTAATTTTTGGCACACTTTATTACGTTTTATTTTGGCAGTTTCGCCGACAGGATTCTGAGTCATTTGTCCAAGAAATACCAAATTGGGTAGACGATAGTACAGGTGACTCTCAAAATCGGATGAAAAACAGGCTTGTCTCTTTATTATCAGGAGATACCGCCGCCGCCGATCGCTTAATTGAACAAGCAAAGCTGAATTATCCCGGAATGCCCGAAGATTGGTATTGGGAAAGAACGATCGCCGATTTGGAACGCGATCGGCGTTAACCTTATATCCTATCCCCTAAAAATCGCTAAAATAAATGAGAATTAAATTCACAAATATTCAGTAAGTTCCTCATAAAAGTCCATTGCAGCTTACAATTCAAACATGGCTATAATTCGTCAATACATCGCTCCCTTGTTGGCAATACTAGTATTTACCTTTGCCCTAGTAGCAGTCAGCGCACGCATCTTTTTACCTTCGGATATGGCAGCACCCGCACCTATTGAAGAAGTAGGAGTAAGTCTTATACCGATAAATAGTGAGTTACTAAAAAAGTATGAAGGGTAAAGGATAAAGGATGAAAGTAAGAAAATAGGACTAGTACCGCCGTCAAGTCACGCATTCAAAAGTAATATGGAGCAAGCTTTTTAGCGATTGAGAATGGTTGGTTTATTTACGCCAACCTGTACTAGTCCTAGAAAATTATTTTTTCCTTTTTCCTTTTTCATCCTTCATCCTTCATACTTCATCCTTTAGATCCCTATTCGCTCATAGCTAATAGCAATTTTGAATTTTTTACTACCTGGGTACAATATTCGCCGTGGCTCAACTTTAGATCGAGCGCTGCTGCTTAAGTTTATGCAGCGAACTTATCAGGATATGTTTCCCGATGAGGATTTTTCCCATCTAGCGCGAACAGTTGAGCAATATTTCTCCAGCGAAACCCCTCTGTGG
>CASBQC010000469.1 GCA_949127805.1 Nostocales cyanobacterium PMM_0081 | reverse complement strand
TCCTCATAGAGACGTAGCAATGCTACGTCTCTACAGGTCTAAAATCAGTACCAAAAATCCTTATAAGGCAATTTAGTTAAACTTCAATTTGTCGTCGTCTGGGTCGAAGATTTACAAAAGGTGACAAAAGCAACAAACCGGGCAAGAAGAAGAACACGAGAAAGTACATAAAACCGCGTTCAAAGGAGCTAGCCACATACCACCGCTGTGTGAGGTACACCAAGGCTGCTGCTGGTATGACTAATAGGTAAGCTCCAGCCAAAATCAGATAGAGTAGGGCTACAACCATAATTGTGTCTCTATATAGAGGTGCATCTGTTTTCCATCATAGGCTGAACGCCGATTGTTTAACTTTTTTGAGACGAGGAAAGTCAGGCAATTTTTTTTCCTAGTTGTTTTAGAGGGATCTCGATGAAAAACTTAGCCCCCTCTTCTGGTTGGGACACACATTGTAATTTACCTTGGTGCTTTTCGACAATTTGGTAACTAATTGAGAGTCCTAAACCTGTACCCTGACCTACCTCTTTTGTGGTGAAAAAGGGGTCAAATAGCTTCGCGTGTACTTTTTGGTTTATGCCGATTCCATTATCTTTAAAGGAAATTTGGACCCAATCATTTTTTAAAAGCAGGGTCTTGATTATGATGCTTGGATAATGTTTTTCTTTACCAGATTTAAGAGATTGACGGCACGACTCTTCTACTGCGTCAATTGCATTGGAGAGTAGATTCATAAAGACTTGATTGAGTTGTCCGGCAAAACACTCTACCAGCGGTAACTCACCATACTGCTTGATCAACTCAATGCCTGAATGTAATGAATTAGACTTAAGACGATGCTGCAATATTAACAAAGTGCTATCAAGTCCCTCGTGAATATCAACAGATTTTACCTCGGATTGATCCAAACGAGAGAAGTTTCTTAACGAAAGAACAATCTCCCGAATGCGTTCAGCACCTAATTGCAGCGAAGAAAATAGTTTAGGCAAATCTTCAGCGATGAACTCTAAATCTGCCACTATTGCTTGTCGTTTAATTTCTGGTTCTGGTTCAGGATAGTAATGTTGATAGAGATTGAGCATCTCAATTAAGTTTTGCGTGTACTCATGAATATGAGCGATATTGCCGTAAATAAAGTTGACAGGATTGTTAATTTCATGTGCTACCCCAGCAACTAATTGTCCTAAACTCGACATTTTTTCACTCTGAATTAAATGAGCTTGAGTCTGTCTTAAATGGTCGAGTGTTTGGGAAAGTTGTGTGGCTTGCTCCTGTGTGTGTTTGAGCAGTACCGCATGTTCTAGGGCAACTCCTAACTGAGAGGCAATTTGGCTGACAAATTCAATTTCTAACTCTTGCCACTCGCGGGATTTTTCACATTGATGAATACACAATAAGCCCCATAGCTTATCTTGCTTAATCATGGGAACTACCAAGTTTGCCCTGATTCGGAAGCGAGACAGCATTGATACATAACACTCGTCTAGCTCAGAGTTATAAATATCAGTAACTGCATGGATATGACCTTGGCGAAATTTCTCGGTATACTTCTCACCGACGCAGCGATCGCACACTTTTGCGGTTAAGGTTGATGGCAAACCAGAGGCAACATCTTCTGCAATCACTTCACCACCATCATATTCAGAGTCGGAGTAGAAGCGAAAGACGACAACACGGTCGGCATTGAGTACTCTGCGGAGTTCTTGGGTAGTGGTTTGAAAAATCTCGTTTAAGTCGAGTGATTCCCGAACTTTAGTAATGACACTCGCGCTTGTTTGCTGCTGTTCTGCCACACGAGCCAATTGTATCGATTGCGATCGCACTTGTTCTAAATATTCAGCTTGCTGCACCGCTATTCCCAGTTGAGGTGCAATTTGCGTGAAAAACTCTACTTCCAAAGCTTCCCAATGCCGACTGCTTGAGTGTTGATAAGCACCTAGTAAGCCCCATAGCTCTTGCCCAACAAAAATCGGCGCAATCATAAAGGCTTGCACATGAAATTGTTCGAGTATATCTAAATGGCACTGGCTAAATTCCATGCTGTACACATCATCGACCACAAACGGTTCATTATGGCGATAGCGTCCACCTTGGGTTTCTTGTAAGTAGGTGTCGTCCCATACCATGCCTACTCCCAATTTGACTCTTCTGTGCCATTGGGCATTTGCAGATTCATAATCGCTGACAAATTCACCTCCCCAATCGGCATTAAAGCGATAAACTGTGACCCGATCGCTTTTGAGTAATTGACAAATTTCCTCAGTTGTGGTATCAAAAATATTTTCCACATCCAGCGATTGTCGCATTTTGGCGATGATCCCAGCCATTGCTTGTTGCCGTTCAACCGATCGCTGTAGCTCAATGGTGGAGCGTTGCAAGTCGGTGTTAGTTGCGTGCAGTTCCGCAGTGCGATCGCGTACTTGTTGCTCTAAATTTGTATTGAGAGTTTGTACCTGTTGGTAAAGTTGGTATTGCCTCACAGCAGTGGAAAAGCGCTCACCTAATGCTTGAGCCAGCTTGACTTCTGATTCTGCCCACTGTTGTGCTTGCGCGGTTTTGAGTTCGCGCCACGCTTCAAACGACTGACGCGCCATCATTTGGCGAGAATCAGTAGAAAAACAGCCAGCCCAAATCGTTTCCATATCTACTTCATCGCGGAAAATACTTAAGCAGCCAACGACAGTGGAACCATGCTGAAGCGGTACAATTAACAAGCCGCGAATTTGGGTTGCTTGAAAGCAAGGAGCGATTGATCGAAATAACGGTTCTTTATAAAGGTCGGCGATCGCCCACAAATTTGAGTCTGAAGTTAGTTCGTTGGGTGGAGGAGTCAAAGCATAGACGGCTCTCATCCAGTTTACCGACCATGATTTAGCACTAGGCTCTTCTGGATTGCTGACGGGCGACATTGAGGCAGAATAAAGATATTTCTGCCACAATAGATGCTCCTCAATATGTCTACCTTGCCCGCCATCGAGTTGGGTAGGCTGCACTCCACAAATGTAGATTTCTGTGCCTTGCTCGTTATCTGGCAGCAAGTAGAGCCGTCCTCCAGAGCCTGCAAAGGCAGCTACCGTCTCTTTCAGGGCAGCTTTAAGCTGAACCATTGGGGTGGTATACAATTGCTCGGTAACTTGGTTAATAATGGCTTCTTGGCGGGCTTGCTGTCGCACTTGGTTGAGCAAGATGGACTGAGAAATGGCGATCGCTACTTGATCGACTACAGACTGAATAAATAATAATTCTTCCTCTGTTACTACCCGTGGTTCTGAATGGTGAGACACCAATAGTCCCCATAATTGAGATGATTGGTCTAAAGAAGGTAAAGAATCTTTGCCGGTTTCCTTGCTTTCTAGAACGATGGGCACCACAACCGAAGACTTTACACCCATTGCCGTTAAATATTCTACATGGCAAGGATCGACCGGGCGATAGCGAATATCTGGCTGGTCTAACAGTTCGCCTGTTTCTGGGCAATTAAGAGGACTGATACCAATTTCGTGTGTTGTCAAATCTACAACACTTCTTTGGCGTGCCCGAACAAACAATTCACGCGCGTAGGGGGGAATGTCATCTGCGGGAAAATTCAGCCCTAGCAAAGGAGGTAAACGTCCTGACTGAATCGATTCGGCAATTACTAATCCATGACTGTCAGGTTGAAACTGGTAAATTTTTACGCGATCGGTGTCGAGAAACGAACGTACTTCGGCAACCGTCGCCGATAAAATTTCTTGAAGTTCTAAAGATTGCCGAATGCGATTTGCAATGCGGTGTAACAAAATCTCTTGAGTAAGACCTACATGCTTAGTCAGCGGATCTCCCATATGTTTTACTTTTATTGAATATCTAAAAATTTTTGGTTTGGATATATAACTATTTTGGTGATAAATCGTTATATATTACACTCGTAATAACACGTATTGAAATTAGCCATAGTTTAATTTCAATTGCGTAGCTTTGGCATAAAATGGCGATCGCTGTATAATTTACCTATAAGCCTGAAAGCTATGTCCTATATCAGTTTCATAATTTGCTACTTTGAAAGCGAAAAATCTCACTGACCACTCTGACGGTAAACCAGAAAAAAAAATTTTTAATTAAGTTGGACAAAAGACGCAATTGATGGTGGAATAGATAAGGAGGTTTTTGCTGCCTCAAGAAAATCAGCAAATCCCAAATAGCTGATGGGGGTGTGGCGGAATGGTAGACGCTACGGACTTAGATAACTGAGCCTTGAAGGAGAAATCCCTCAAGTGACCGCTCTCAAACTCAGGGAAACCTAAATCTGGCAACAGACATGGCAATCCTGAGCCAAGCCGATAAGAGTGCTGAGTGCTGAATGCTGAGTCATGAGTTAACTTTTAACTCTTAACTCATACTTCATTATCTTAACTCTTCGGAAGGTGCAGAGACCCGACGGGAGCTACCCTAACGTCAAGTCGAGGGTAAAGGGAGAGTCCAATTTTCAAAGCCTGAAGTAAAACCGATTAGGCAGCAGCGAAAGCTGCGGGAAAATGAAAATCCGTTGACCGTAAAAGGTCGTGTGGGTTCAAGTCCCTCCACCCCCACTTAAAAAAAGTCACTGTAGAGTGACTTTTTTTTCATCGTGGACATATTAATTATCGGGACTTAGACAAAAAACAACGAGAAAAAAGCCTCAAATCCCTAAAGGGGCAAGGGATATACCTCAAACCCAAAAAAATCGCCCAAACCCAGATATACAGCAGATTGCAACAGGCGTGAGGTACAGATTATTGTAAGGGCACAACACTGTTGTGCCCCTACCTGTGTACCTCATTTACCTGAAAAACGCTGTATCAAGAAAAAAACTAAATCGAGGTTAAATGATTGGTGTGTATAGCTTTGAGGCTTTTTTGACCACAAAAAATGTCTAAGTCCCGTTATTTAAAGATGCTTGAAGAACAAAACGAACTTCCCTCACCTTTGGGTAAACGTTCCACCATTGACCCTAAATAAGGCAATACCGTTGGTGTTAAGCCTCAAATCCTTGTAGAGACGTAGCAATGTTACGTCTCTATACAATTTTTACCACCAATTCCTTAACACCAAGCGTATTGCTAAATAAGGACTTACGCACGGACTACGTATTTCCGTCATTGCGACGTGAGGAAGCACCTAAGTAGTTGTGCAAAATTAAATATACATTTGTCCGAAGCGAGGAACGTTCGCGGAGCGTCTCGTTCGCCCTTGGCGTCTCCGACAGGAGAAGAGAAGCAATTCGCTTGCGGTTTGGGACTTTCGCAATTATATAAATATTTTTGCGTACCTACTTATCTAAGTCTAAAGGCTGAGTGCATAAGTCCTATAACCCATATTCCGCACCCTAACTGTCACAAGTTCATTAGTACTTAACTAATTGTCGGTTTGTTAATTTTGAAGCACAAGTAATTAATTTTGTATTTTGGGATTTAGCTACTAAAATTAAACAAGTCATAAATTTGGATGACGTTTTACAAATATATGTCGTAACTGTGGTACTCAATTTACAGATTTTTAACCAACACTAATCTCAAAATAAAATCTTTCAACAATGTAATTACCTCTACAGATATAATCCTTGACTCATCAACACTTGTCGCTCAAGTACACGATTGGGAACATTAAACTGAAGTAATCTTGCAGTCCCTTGACCAATTTGAGTTTTTCCCTCTATTCTCGCATTTTCAAGAGAAAAATGTTCATCCCAAACCTGACGACGGGGATTAAACAAAAGAACAATTTATTTAGTAACTTGGTCTATCGTCGCGAAATCAGAACCTTTATGACGGTTACAGGATAAACATGAAAGTGCCAAATTATCCGCAGTGGTTTCACCGCCATGTTTTACTGCAATAATATGATCTACTTCGTGAGTATAAATGGAAAAATTCTGATGAATAAGGCAGTATTCACAGCGCTTTGAAGCTCTTTTTATTATCAGCTTACGCAGTTCCGCAGAAATATAATCAGAAGTCATGTTTCTTAATCACGTTTGAAAGCCCGTGCTTTTAATAAAATCATCATATGTTCTAATTGCTCGTAAACATCTAACTCAGCTAATTCCATTGAACTAAGTGTTGCATAACGATTTTTTTCTAATAAAACTTCTAATCTTGCTTGAGCTTGGGGTGAAACTTTAAAAGCAATAATTTCTTCTGGTATTGGACGCTTGATTAAAAAATCAAGAACTTCTTGATAAACTGCGGGAATATCTGTAGTCTCGGTTTTTACTTTTGGTTGAGAATTTATTGGTAAATTTGCAACGTCTAACAATCGCCAAAGCAATTCTGGTAAACGATTTTGCAGAGGTTCTAAACGTTGAGCTAGTTCATCTGAAATTTGAATTGTTAATTCTGCCATTGCTATTATCGCTATCCGGCTTGTCTGGTATTACTATTATAGCTTTACTACCTTTCAAGTACATTTTATCGCAGTCGCAATCTCTGCAATGAGAGGCTTATATTGAGAATTTGAAAAGGGGCGAAAATGGAGCATCGACACTCATTTTACACAACAGGCGAAACTGGAGTGGTGTTGGAGGTTTATTGACACGCTCTACCTGCACCTCTAAGTGAGAATTTTGTCGAAGCAACTCAAAAACTTCTGCAAGCAAATATCGCGGACAATAACCCAATACGGTTCAGTTAAGGCTCTAAGTCAGGTAAATTGAGGATTATTCCGAAGCCAGGAAATTGACTGTGGTACATTTCAAAGATTTCTCACTGTTGTCGCCAATAATACAAAGTAACGAGTTGCTGAAAGCGATTGAGATGGCCATACCTGCAACAGCAATTGAACAAGCGATCGCAACAAGCAAAGCACAAGTGTTGAAAGAAATCGTTCTTTAGGGACTTCCAATAAATAAAATCACCACAAGATAAGAATAATAATCATTATGAGAGG
>CASBQC010000468.1 GCA_949127805.1 Nostocales cyanobacterium PMM_0081 | reverse complement strand
CTTTATACATCTGGTAAAAATTAATTATGCGTTGCCCGAAACCCTTCTAGAGACGTAGCATTGCTACGTCTCTACATCTTTTCTGGAGATGTCTTTTGCTTGTTACCACAGATGACGACTTAAAATTAAGTATCAGATGGAGTATCTTGTGTGTCTTTCATCTCAATTGTCAGATTAGGAAGTCCCTCTAATTTTTCCACCGGCACAACTTCTTCAACTAATGGCACAAAAACGTTCAAACCTGCGGGAACACACTTAATTTCAATGGGAGTTGTTCCTACTAGTTCACCATCTAGAACGACCTTTTGGGGTGGTTCGGTGGTAATTTTGAATTGTTTAGAGCGCAGATAGCCGATGTCACTTCGCTCGACTGGGATACCCGCAGAAGCGGTTTGAAACAGATGAAATGTTGCAGCGATCGCTCCTGCCTTATTCACCGGCGCCACTATAGTTAAATCGAGTAACCCATCATCAACAATAATTCCCGCAGGTCCTTGAGCCAAAACTGAAGTCGCAGGTGCAGCATTTGCTACCGTCACCGCTACAGCGTTCGTTTTAATTATCTTGTCATCAGTTTCGATTTCGACATCAAAATGTTCTAAATTGCTTAATTCTTGCAGTCCTGCTAAAATATATGCCATGATGCCAAACCGATTTTTCGCATCTCGGTCAGCACGTTCGACAGTTTCCGCTTCAAAACCAATACCTGCGAGCAACACCATCGGACGATCGTTGCAATAAGCTACGTCTACACTGCGAGTTCCTCCTTGTAAAATATTCTCACAAGCAGCAGCGATCGAATCAGGAATCCCCAAAGCAGCAGCAAAAGCGTTTGCCGTTCCCCGTGAAATGATGCCAAAAGGAATACTAGTACCGATTACCGCAGTCGCAGCAGCCGAGAGGGTGCCATCTCCCCCGGAAGCAATAATCGCATCTACACCCCGCTCAACTGCTTGCTGTGCAAGCTTGTCAGCACCGACTTCTTCAGTTGTCATGTAAATATCTAAGTCAATTTCTGGCTCTAATAGTTCCCGGATTTGTGCCAGTTCTTGTTCTGGATCACCTTGACCCGCAACCGGATTAAAAATAAGACAAGCGGAACGATTCATAAAAATGAAAAACAGATTCTAAATAATAAGTATCCAAATTATTACTAACGTTCCCGCAAAATGCAAACTTCCCTCTCACGACAGGTTTGCCGATGATTGTGATTTGGCGTTTTGGATAATGCATATTTAAATTCCGTCGATGTCTATTTAATCTGAACCAGCTACTTAAGAGCTAACTAGCGCTCTTCTATGACTTTGGGCAGAGAATAATTTCATGAAGTCCCGACGACTGGAAGTCGCGGCTACACAAACAAAGTCCGCCTGCGCGGACTAATATGAAAATAGGGTTTTAAATGTAATCTAGCGAGAGTAATAAAAGAGCGCTAGTTAACAAAAATTAATAATTTTTAGCAACAAAAGTAAAAAATAAACTTAACTCGAATCAAGGAAATAGCCACACGTCAAGTCACGCACTGCGGTAGTCTAGATGAGAGTAAATTAATTGCCTGGTTTAACATACTGCGTTTATGACATTATCTGTTTCCAGTCCCCCACGCACAATTCGCATCGGTACCCGCAAAAGCCAACTTGCTCTAGTTCAAACTAACTGGGTACAAGAACAACTTCAGAAACTCTTTCCGGATATCACTTTTGAAGTGCATTCCATGTCCACCCAAGGAGATAAAATCTTGGATGTGGCATTAGCCAAGATTGGGGACAAGGGACTTTTTACCAAAGAACTCGAAGTAGGAATGCTCAACCAGGAGATTGATTTTGCCGTTCATTCTCTGAAGGATCTACCGACTCGCTTGCCATCCGGGTTAGTACTAGCAACAATTACAGAACGGGAAAACCCCGCAGATGCTTTGGTAGTGCATGAAAAGCACAAAGATAAGCAAATTGATACTTTACCAGAAGGTGCGGTAATCGGTACATCTTCGCTGCGTCGGTTAGCACAATTGCGACATCATTTTCCCCATTTTACATTTAAAGATATTCGAGGCAACTTGAATACACGCATGGCGAAATTAGATACGGGTGAATATGATGCGATAATTTTGGCGGTGGCAGGTTTAGAGCGATTGGGAATGAGCGATCGCATTCATCAAATTATCCCCAAAGAAATTTCTCTCCACGCAGTTGGACAAGGTGCATTAGGTATTGAATGCCGTGCGGATGATAGCGAGTTAATCTCCCTACTCAAAGGTATTGAACATTCGCAAACACGCGATCGCTGTTTAGCCGAACGCGCTTTTTTACGTGAATTAGAAGGCGGTTGTCAAGTACCTATTGGTGTAAATACTGAATTAAATGGTGATAATTTAACATTATCTGGTATAGTTGCTAGCGTCGATGGCAAAAATATGGTCAAAGATACCGTCACAGGTCTTGCCAAAGATGCCGAACAACTAGGCATCCAACTGGCACAACTCTTGCGGCAACAGGGAGCGCAGGAAATTTTAGAGAAAATATTTACCGAGATTCAACGCGGTTCCTGAGCTGTTGCACAAGCAGATGTGATTAGATGAAGAAAGATTTTCGGGCGTTGCTCATTTCATGGCGTGAATATGATTTTATCTAATACCAAAATCCTTGTAGAGACGTAGCAGTGCTACGTCTCTCCATGCACATTCATACCTCAATTGGTGCTACGCCGATTTTCGTTGTACATAAGTAGGGTGGACACTCACCCGACAGTGGAATTTTGATGTAGGCACGGGGAAAACAGAAATTACCATGCGGATTTTATTTGTAGCAGCAGAGGCAGCTCCCATTGCGAAAGTTGGCGGAATGGGTGATGTTGTCGGTGCTTTACCCAAATTCCTCAGACAAATGGGGCATGATGTGCGAATCTTCATGCCCTACTATGGCATGTTGTCAGACAAAATGGAGATCCCCAAAGAACCAATTTGGTGGGGAGATGCGATGTTTCAGCACTTTGCAGTTTATGAAACAATTCTGCCCGGTACTGATGTTCCCTTGTATTTATTTGGACATCCCGCATTCATGCCCCGCCGCATCTATTCTGGAGATGATGAACATTGGCGATTTACATTGTTTGCTAACGGTGCAGCCGAGTTTTGCTGGAATTATTGGAAGCCAGAAATAATTCACTGTCACGATTGGCACACGGGGATGATTCCGGTGTGGATGAATCAAGACCCCGATATTACGACCGTTTTTACAATTCACAACTTAGCTTATCAAGGTCCGTGGCGTTGGTATTTAGAGAAAATTACCTGGTGTCCTTGGTATATGCAAGGACATAATGCGATGGCAGCAGCCGTGCAGTTTGCTAACAAGGTAAATACAGTTTCTCCGACTTATGCAGAGCAAATCAAAACACTTGAATACGGTGAAACTTTAGAAGGCTTGATGTCTTTTATTAGCGGGAAATTATCGGGAATTATTAATGGCATAGATAACGAGGTTTATAACCCCGCAAATGATAAATACATCGCCCAAACTTTTACTCCCGACACATTAGAGAAACGCAAAGCGAATAAAATTGCTTTGCAAGAAGAAGTGGGATTAGAAGTTAATAGTAATGCCTTTTTAGTCGGGATGGTGACACGATTAGTCGATCAAAAAGGCATTGATTTAACATTGCAAATTATGGATCGGTTCTTAGCATATACAGATGCCCAATTTGTATTGTTGGGGACAGGCGATCGCAATTATGAAACTCAAATGTGGCAAATGGCATCGCGTTATCCCGGACGCATGGCAACTTACCTACTTTATAACGATGCTCTAGCTCGCCGCATCTACGCCGGGTCTGATGCCTTCTTAATGCCAAGCCGTTTTGAACCTTGCGGAATTAGCCAAATGTTAGCTTTGCGTTATGGTTGCGTGCCAATTGTCCGCCGCACCGGGGGATTAGTTGACACTGTAACACACCACGACCCCACAAATGGAGCAGGCACTGGTTATTGTTTTGACCGCTATGAAGCGCTAGATTTATTTACCTGCATGATTCGTGCTTGGGAAGGCTACCGCTATAAACCGCAATGGCTGGAATTACAAAAACGTGGTATGAACCAAGACTTCAGTTGGCATCAATCTGCGAAGCAATATGTCAAATTGTACCGCTCAATTTACGACTTGCCAGAAGAAGAGGAAGAAACGCAACAAGTTGAGTCAAGCGTAAACGAACCGGCAGCTACTTCTAAATAATTGTTGCAAAACACTTATTGCCTTCCCCTAACTTTCTATCTTGTAGTAGAAAGTTAGGGGATATATTTTTTGGCGTTGCATAACTGTGGGATGAATCGTAGAGACGTTCCACCGGAACGTCTCTACAATACGTTAAATTTATCGACCTACATTGCAAAAACATCCCCTAAATATGCAACGCCATCTTGCAATTGTTAGAGCTAAACTCAATAGACATCTCCAGAAAAGACGTAGAGACGTAGCACTTGGTAGTCTCTTGGGGTTCGGGCAACGCATAATAAGCATAGCGGTCGATGTCTAATAGAGTTGTGGTTAGCACAGGTGAGGTGAAACTGAGTTGAAGAAAAGACTATCACCTTAATTATCTTTCTTCAGATATTGATTTCAACCACATCCTACCTGGACGTAAACTAAAGGTAACTTTTGTCAGCTTTGTTTGAAAAAACAAAAAACCGGAAAACCCGGTTTTAAAAGCTTGTTTAAGATAGGAATGAGCGCAAAAACTCTCCCAAACCTTTATTTCTCTGCGTTCTCTGTGCCTCTGCGGTTCGTTTCTTCATCATTCTGCGTAAGTCCTATAAAAGTGAAATCACGCGATAATTTTTATTAACCGATACCCAAATAATTTTGGACAATTTGCAAAATGCGCTCTGCTGCGTGACCATCCCCAAAGGGATTAATGGCATTTGCCATTGCTTCATAAGCGCTTGAGTTACTCAGCAACTCACTTGCCGCAGCAAAAATGTCTTTGCTGTTTGTTCCGACAAGTTTGGCTGTACCCGCAGCGACTGCTTCCGGTCTTTCGGTAGTTTCTCGCAGAACTAATACTGGTTTGCCGAGGCTGGGTGCTTCTTCTTGTAAACCACCAGAATCTGTGAGGAGAAGATGCGATCGCACAATTGCCCCCACCAACTCAGCATAATCTAACGGTTCTGTCAAGTAAATTCGGGGATGATTTCCTAAAAGTGCTTGCAACGGTTCTCGCACAGTGGGATTGCGGTGCAATGGCAACAATAAAGCTGTATCTGGAAACTTATCTAAAATTTGTAAAAATCCCTGCGCTATTCCTTGTAATGGTTCTCCCCAATTTTCCCGACGATGCACTGTTGCTAGCAGTGTGCGATATGAATCCCAATTTAAACCAGGTATATTGCAAGCAGGTTTGCGACTTGCCACATTTAACAAGGCATCAATTACCGTGTTACCCGTGGAGTGAATTTTACCCAAAACCCCAGAACGTTGCAAATTTTCCACAGCTAAAGGAGTTGGGGCAAAGTGCAACTGCGTAAGTTGCGAAATCAACCGACGATTAGCTTCTTCTGGGTAAGGATTAAATAATTCATCAGTTCTTAAACCTGCTTCTACATGACCTACGGGAATTTTTTGATAAAAAGCTGCCAAAGTTGCCGCAAAAGCCGTTGTCGTATCTCCCTGCACTAATACTAAATCTGGCTTGTTTGCTTGAAATAACGTTTCTAAACCTCGTAAACTACGGCAGGTGATGTCACTCAGAGATTGTTGAGGCTGCATAATCTCTAAGTTATGATCTGCCTTCAAGTTGAACAGTTGCATCACTTGCTCTACCATTTCGCGATGCTGTCCAGTCAAAATTATTTGCGTGTTGAAGCTATCTGAGCGTTGGAATACCTGAATCACCGGAGCCAGTTTAATTGCTTCCGGACGAGTACCCAAGATAATGTAAACTCGTTTTTGATTAGTCATTAAGTAGGTCGTTAGAAAATCGGCGTTGCTTAATTAAGGCATGAAATCCCTAATTTATTCTAGAGACGTTCCAGTGGAACGTCTCTACCAACCTGGGTTTTGCGACTATAAGCAGAGCGTACATATAAACATCGTCAGATTGAACTTGACAAAATGGCTTGTTCATGTTTCATCGATAAACTGTTGCAGAGAGGGTGCAAGTTCCCGATTCAATCGACCTGAGCGGACAAATTCAGCATAAGTATCTGCTTCAATTGCTAGGAGTTCTGAGCGCAGCTGCTGAACTATAAAGTCACGTATATTTGGATACTCATCCTGGAGTTTATCGATTTCAGCTTCCAGACGGTCAAGCTCTCCTTTAATCAGCGCTTTCTGGTAGTCGCAAAACTCTGGCTCAATGCCAGGACGCTGCTCAAGTTTTCCTAAGTGTTGCAGTACTCGATTGAGGGCAGTTTGACGGGCAATTATCTCTAAATACTGCTGACGCAGAGGTTCATCACCGAGCAATTGCAACTTTTTTAATAAGGGTTGGATGGTCAATCCTTGTACGAGCAGCGTAAACAATACTCCGCCAAAAACTGTAGCAATCAATGCTTGGCGATTTGGTAAACTGGCTGACACGCTCAAAGCCAAGGCAATGGAAACAGCACCCCGCAAACCACCCCACCAAAGCACCGTTTGCTTTGATAAGCTAATTTTCGAGTTAGCGAGACGATTGGTTACAAAGCCCAGTGCATAAATAGCGATCGCTCGTGTCAAAATCATCGCTGCAACTGTGATTGCGATCGCACCTAAATTTTCTCTCAAAATCGCAAACTGTATCTGATCCCCAATCAACAAAAATACAATCGAGTTGACAAAAAATGCCAAAAACTCCCAAAATTCAGTTACAATCACTCGTGTACGCGGGTTCATGCCAATGCGAGAGCCAAAGTTACCCAGAATTAAACCACAAGTAACGACTCCAATCACTCCAGAACCACCCAAATCTTCAGTTATGAGGTAAGTAGCGTAAGCGGAAACCAAAGTTAATGACTGCTCCACCAAGGGCAAATCGAAGCGCTGAGTTAGGTAAGAGATGCCAAACCCAATTAAAGCTCCCACAGCTATACCGATACCCACAACTGTAAAAAACTGTACCAAAATTGGTTTGAATCCCCATTCAGCGGTTCCCAACGACAGCGCGACTAAAAAGCCAAAGGCAACCACTGCCATGCCATCATTAAATAAACTCTCGCCTTCCATTAAAGTTGAGAGTCGTTTTTCTGTTCCCAATTCCCGAAATAACGCTGTGACTGAAACCGGGTCAGTCGCTGAAAGGCAAGCTCCAATTAGCAAAGCAGTTGTCAGAGAAATTCCGGCAAATTGATGTAACCCAAACGCAACTCCGGCAATGGAAATTACCACCCCAATTACCGCATACAAACAAATTGGCACTAAATCCCGCTTTAAGTTTGCCCATTTCAAGTTCCAGGCAGCTTCAAACAACAAGGGAGGTAGAAAAATCGACAAAATTAAGCCAGGGGAAAGGTACACTAATCTGACATCTACCAGTGCCAGCATTAACCCGACAATCACTAATAGTAAAGTGTAGGGAATATGACGAAACCAGCTAAATATCTGTGGTAGGGTTGCCACACTCAGAGAAACCGAAAGTACTAGAAGAAATTGCTTGAGATTTTCTTCAATCACAACTTCTCCAATTGCTGATTCAATCGCCATACGAGAATTACCCCAAAAGTTATAAGCTATTTTAATTAAATCATTGTCAGGTGGCAGCGATTGGGCAGAGCAGGGATAATTAGCACGTTGAGGCTAAAGTGAAAATCTGAGGACTGAATCAATGCTTGAGAGTGTTAGCGATCGCATTAAAAATTTTCCGGACAAAACGGTTGAACTAACTCAGTTAGAGCAGTTACAAACCGAATTGTTAGACGAATCCACACTTTCACCGACTTACCTGATTTTAACGGTTGGTTCTTGTACTATCGCGACTCTTGCCTTAATCTCTAATAGTGCTGCTGTGATCATCGGAGCGATGGTAATTGCACCTTTAATGCTGCCAATCAGGGGACTGGCTTACGGCGCACTTACAGGTAATGTCCTCCTCTTTCGCAGAGGGCTAATAGCTACTGTATTGGGAACTTTACTATCAATTGGGTTAGCTTACAGCCTAGATTTACTAGTCGGAATTTCCACTTTTGACACTGAAGTGCTATCCCGTTCTAAACCCACCCTACTAGATTTAGGGATTGCAGTGGCGGCAGGTAGCATCAGCGGTTATGCCAAGGTAAAGCCCAAAATTTCTGGTAGTTTGGTGGGAACTGCGATTGCAGTGGCGTTGATGCCACCTATTTGTGTTATTGGTTTGGGTTTAGCTTCTGCAAATTGGTCACTCAGTCAGGGAGCAACTCTTCTTTACCTGACCAACCTCTTGGGTATTACCCTTGCCTGTATGCTGACGTTTGTGATTATGGGCTATTCTCCCATAAAACGAGCAGGTGCTGCACTCTTTTGGACATTATTACTTACGGCTACTTTACTGCTGCCTCTGAGTGTTAGCTTTACCCAATTAGTACAACAAACAAATATCGAAACCAGTCTTAAGAATGCACTGCTGACCAAAACTATTACTTTTCAGCGCTTGGAATTGCTCAAAATCAATACCAATTGGTCAACTTACCCACCACAAGTTCGGTTTATTGTGCGAACACAAGTACCCGTGACTCCCAAGCAAGTTGGGTTATTAGAAGAGTTTGTCCAAAAAGAAATGGGTCGAGCTTTCACTTTAATATTTGAGGTTAGCCAGGTTGAGGAGGTAAGAAGATCGCCTATTTTACCATGATTATATTCAAATGGTATAGATTATAATTTTAAAATTTATCACCATTGGTAGATGACTTAATTGCAAAGGTAAGGATTTAATCAAAACTCAAGGCTAATATGAAGCAATAATTTAAGGAGTAAACTTTGCTAGCAGTTATTCGCGATCGCTTCCGAAACTTTAGGCGATATAGGCTCGAACCAAGCCAGGTAGAGCATCTGGAAACAGACTTGCTAGAGGAATCTACCCCGAACCCAACATACCTGATTTTAATTGTTAGTTCCTGTGCGATCGCTACATTTGGGTTACTTACAAACAGTGCTGCTGTGATCATCGGAGCGATGATTATTGCACCGTTGATGCTGCCAATTCGGGGGTTAGCCTTTGGTGCATTGGCAGGTAATGTTAGGTTGTTTCGTCAAGGTATAATTGCGGTAGTAATAGGAACTTTGCTGGCAGTTGCGATCGCTTGCAGCTTGGGTTTACTGGTTGGTATTTCCAACTTTGGTAGTGAAGTGCTATCTCGTTCTAAACCCACTTTGTTAGATTTGGGTATTGCGTTAGTGGCTGGTGCGATTAGTGGTTACGCTAAGGTGCAACCCAAAATTTCTACTAGTTTAGCAGGAACTGCGATCGCTGTCGCTCTCATGCCACCTGTTTGTGTTATCGGTTTAGGTATGTCGCAAGCAAACTGGTCACTTAGTCAGGGTGCAACTTTGCTTTACCTAACTAACTTGTTGGGCATCACCCTTGCTTGTATGCTGACGTTTTTTATAATCGGATATTCTCCGCTGAAAAGAGCTAGAACACCCTTGATTTTTACGTTAATTTTTACAAGTGTATTGCTAATTCCGCTAACATTCAGCTTTGGTAGGTTAGTCCAACAAGCGCGCTTAGAAAGCAGTGTCAGAAAGGCATTGCTGAACCGGACTCTCACTTTTCAGCGCTTAAATTTGATTGAAAGCAATACTAACTGGCTAACCAAACCCCCACAAATTCGATTAAGCGTGCGGGCAAAAGAACCTGTTACCCCTAAGCAGGTGAGGTTGTTAGAAGCTTTTTTGGCAAAAGAGATGGGGCGACCTTTTAGGCTAATATTTGAAGTTAGCCAAGTTGAAGAAATCATGGGATCAACTACCTCTAAGAAAGAATTCAACAAAAGCTAATTGATTAACGCTCCTTCAGATAGAGTTAAATTTTCTAACTTTCTACTATTATCAACGGTGCTGGTAAGTAAGCAATTAACATGAACGCAGATATATCCGCAGTTTTGAAGCAAATTCAAGGGATGATTAACGGATTCATTGTCCTATTGCCTAATCTCGTACTGGCATTAATCGTCTTTGCTATTTTCTTTTACATTGCTAGGACAATTAAGAAAGTTGTCAAACGCTTGACCCGTAACCGTCGTCAAGCCCGAAATTTAGGAATGGTACTGGGAAGGTTAGCACAAGGTACAACAATTTTGGTGGGTCTATTTGTGGCTCTATCAATTGTTATTCCCTCGTTCAAAGCAAGTGATTTGATTCAATTATTAGGAATTAGTGGTGTGGCAATTGGTTTTGCCTTCCGCGATATTTTACAAAACTTCTTAGCTGGCATTTTAATTCTGCTCACCGAACCATTTCAAATCGATGACCAGATTGTGTTTAAAACCTTTGAGGGAACAGTTGAAAATATCCAGACACGCGCTACAACAATCAAAACCTACGACGGTCGGCGGATTGTTATTCCCAATTCGGAGTTGTTTACTAATTCTGTAACTGTAAATACTGCCTTTGATAATCGCCGATTCCAGTACGATATAGGTATTGGCTACGGTGATGATATCGACAGAGCAAAGCAGTTAATTATGGAGGCAATGCATAGCGTTTCGGGTGTTTTGAAAGACCCCGCTCCGGATGCGCTCGTGATGGATTTAGCTGGAAGTAGTGTTAATATTCGCGCACGTTGGTGGATTAATCCGTCACGTCGTGCAGACGAGCTTATCTCACGCGATCGCGTACTATATACAGTCAAGAAAAAGCTTCTCGAAAATGGCATTGATTTGCCCTTCCCAACGCAACAAATTTTATTCCACGACCAGACAGAAGACAGCGATGGAAACAGAGCGCGTCAGCGTGAAGGTTGGCCAGCAGGGTCAGGTGAAGTACCAAAATCCCGCCGCATCAGTGATTCTATTAGACATTTTGCCGAATTACGAACTCAACAAAACGGCAAGCTAGATTCTCAAACCGCAAACGACGAAAAATGAAAAATGTCAAGTTGGGCAAATTGTGGGATTCTCTCCACTCTAGCTACTGGTTTGTACCATCAGTCATGGCAGTGTTGGCTACTGCACTGGCATTCACAATGTTAATGCTTGACCGCTCAGGTAAGGCGGATATTAATTATTGGTGGAGTTACACTGGTGGAGCAGACGGAGCGCGATCGCTTTTAGGAGCGGTTGCAGGTTCAATGATTAGCGTTTCTGCTACAGCCTTTTCAATTACAATTGTCGCGCTTCAGCTAGCTGGTTCTAATTTTGGTCCCAGGCTCCTGCGTAATTTTATGCAGGACACAGGAAATCAAGTTGTGCTTGGGACATTCATAGGTACATACATTTACTGTTTGTTGGTACTTCGGACTATTCATGGTGAAGGAGATGGATATGGTCAGTTTGTGCCGCAACTTGCGATTACATGCGGTACTTTACTGGCAATTATTAGTATAGGAGTTTTGATTTATTTTATTAATCATGCTTCCACAATAATTCAGGTATCGCACATCATCGAAAAGGTTTGTGATGACTTAGATCGAGTTATTGATCGCTTGTTTCCTAAAAAAATCGGACGTAGTGTCCCAGAAGGACAAGGGATTGGAGAAATACCTGACAATTTTGACTCGGTTGCAAGTCCTGTAAGAGTTACTAATAATGGTTACATACAAGCAATTGACGACGAAGAATTGATGAAAATGGCCCGACAACACAATCTTTTATTGCGTATTGAGTCTAAACCAGGAAAGTTTGTTGTTAAGGATAGTAATTTGGTTATGGTTTTCCCTGGTGAATCGGTGAATAAAAAATTAACCAAAGAAATCAATGATGCCTTTATTTTGGGTAGAGAACGTAGCGAACAGCAAGATATCGAGTTTCCTATCGCTCAGTTAGTAGAAATTGCCCTACGTGCGCTTTCTCCAGGAATTAACGATCCATTTACCGCAATTCGCTGTGTTGATAGACTGGGAGCGGGACTATCCCGTTTAGCCCAAAAAGATTTTCCTTCACCTTACCGTTACGACGACGATAATAAATTACGTGTAATCGCTTTTGGGGTAACATTTGAGGGATTAGTTGATAGTGCCTTTAATTCAATTCGGCAATATGCACGATCTGATACATCAGTAACCATTCGTTTATTAGAAGCGATCGCTAATATTGCAACTTACACCAGCAATCGAAAATACCAAGCAGTTTTACAGCGTCATGCAGATATGATTTTGCGCGGTAGCCAAGAAGGTTTGCCAGAAGAACTAGACCGCGAGGATGTACAAAAACAGTATGACATTGCAACTCAAGCGTTAAAAACTCATACCTTATCTGAAAAATATTAGCAACAGCAGGATTATATGCGCTAACTTATTATCCAAGTGCCACGCGGACAAGGAAAAGAAGTTTTCGATATTGCTAAGTCACTTAATGGAACGAACCTTGCTCAGTTTGAGGCAATGGGGAGTGAGGAATTAATCGACTTAGTGCTGATTCATGTTTCCAATAAGCAAGTTGAGAAATTACTAGAAAAAATCGAAGACATACCCAAAGTACACATTATATTACTGCCAACTATTGTAAATTCATGTATTTATTAATTTATAGTATATTCAGATAAAAGCCTAAATCAAGCTCAGTTTTTGTGTCTTTACTTCCAAACTACTACCTAAAGGTATATATGTTAGATAATCTAGAATCCTTATCACATCCACCCAGCAAACGAGAATTCGCTGCTACTTTTCTTTTAGTCAGTCGAATTAGCTTCTGGGTACAGTTAGCGCTGGGGGCTATTTCCGTTATTGCTTTATCGCTAGCTTGGTTTAGCCGTAGTAGTCTTACTGCCAAAACCAATAGTGCAGGCATTGGATTTGGGATATTTTTAGCTATTGTTGGTGTTATATTGCTGTCGTTTAGAATATATTGGGCATTGCATTACAGACGCATGGCTAAACTTTTACAAACACCCAATTCTAGCAGCATTCAACCAAAAAAGGAAGATGTCATTAAAGCTTTACGTATTGGATTAATCGTTAGTACAATCGGGTTATTAATCGGCTTTATAGCATCTGAACAAACGGTTGCAGTCATATTGGGTAAAGCATTAGCTCAACCTCAGAGTTTAGCAGTTTATCAGCCAGAAAATGTGATTCGTCCGCTAGATGTTTTTGTCATGCTAGCAAATGTCAATTTGATTGGTGTCCACTTGTTTGGTGGAGTTACTTCTTTAGGTTTACTCTATTGGGTTGAAGATTAATTTTGCGCATAGCGATCGCTCTTGTAAAGCTAAGGTAAATCAATGTCCTATAGCGACTTTACGTTACGACGTGTCAAACAAGATTTTAATTTAACAATCGTTGAAGAAACGACTTTTCTAACAT
>CASBQC010000467.1 GCA_949127805.1 Nostocales cyanobacterium PMM_0081 | reverse complement strand
ATGGGGCATGGGGCATGGGGCATAGAAAAAATCTCCCATTAAACAATTGCCCATTGCCCATTTCCCATTAAACAATTGCCCATTTTTCTGTGCTTAAAGTCATGAAAAAGTGGTAAAAATTTTAAGAGTGTAAAGGTAGTAACTAAAACAATGTTATCCATCCTACCTATAGATATGAAGAATACCAGTTATTATGACTCAATGCTGATTAGCAGAAAAAGCTTTGTATATTAGCACAGGAAATAAATTAGCACGTCCTAACAGGGGAATAAAGAATGCTGGAATTATTGGGTTCAGGTTTAGTTACGCTTTGGCTAGAAATGGCAGGGGTACAACTCAAGCCTTTAAATGCTTTTGATGCATTGGCTTGGCAAAGTAGCCCAGGCTTAGTTCTTGCCCCTGATCCAAATCCAGCTGGGGCTATCACAGTGCAAGAATATCTCAAGGCACTGGTAACATCGAAGCTGGTAGATCCGAAGTTGACAGAAAGTCAAGGGATTTGGATGCAGTCGGGACCGATGCTGATGGCTAATCACCAAGGTACAACTCCTCTACCTGCGGCTTCGTTAACAAAAATTGCTACCTCTTTAGTTGCTTTGAAAACTTGGGGACCAGACCACCAATTTGATACTTTGGTCAGCGCAACAGGACCAATACAAAATGGGATTTTACAAGGCGATTTGGTGATTACTAGTGGTAACGATCCGATGTTTGTTTGGGAGGAAGCGATCGCCCTTGGTAATACTCTCAACAAAATGGGAATCAAGCAAGTAAAGGGAAATTTGGTTATTACTGGGAATTTCATGATGAATTTCCAGCCTAATCCGATAGTAGCAGGACAAACGCTCAAGCAAGCACTCAATTATACCACTTGGTCGCGCCCTGCTAATTACATATACTCAATTATGCCCAAGGGAACTCCCAAGCCTCAAGTCGTAATTGCGGGTACTGTGAAATTAGAACCTCAAATAAACTCGCAACAAACTGTGCTGTTGCGTCACCGTTCTTTGCCTTTGAAGCAACTCATCAAGGAAATGAACGTTTTCAGCAATAACGAGATGGCACAGATGCTAGCGGACTCGGTAGGGGGAGCGCAGGTAGTACAATTAACAGCTGCCCAGCTTGCGAGAGTACCGCAATCAGAAATTCAATTAATCAATGGTTCAGGACTCGGACCCGAAAATCGCATTTCCCCCAGAGCAGTCTGTGCTATGTTGATGGCGCTGCAACAAGAAGCACTCTTCCATCAATTGACCTTATCTGACTTGTTGCTGATTTCGGGGTTCGATCATCGTGGAACAATTCACGGCAGACACATGCCCACCGCTACTGTGTTTAAAACTGGTACACTGCGGGATGTCAGTTCTTTAGCTGGAGTAATTCCCACACGCGATCGCGGTTTAGTTTGGTTCGCTATCCTTAACCGTGGTAACAATGTATCCGGTTTTCGCACTGGACAAGACCAATTTTTGCAACATCTTGTGCAGAAATTGCAAGTAGCACCAACCCTTCCCAGCGCTATTACTCCCCACTCAGCTATAAATACAGTACCCGAACTAGGTTCAGCCAGTCGTAATGAAATTGTGTATGGGGGATAGTTGATAGTTGTTGGTTGTCAAGAGTCAAGAGTCAAGAGTTAAGAGTCCAAAAACTCTTTTGACTTTGGACTTTTTGACTTTTGACTCTTGACTCAACCTAACCACTATCCTAATTCTTAACTCCTGGATCTTGGGGGATAATTTCTGTAACTACCCTACCACCAGAAGTATTACCACCACTGACGGCAATGTTTTCTGTTTGCAAGTTCCCAACGGCTTTGTCACCATTAAAAGTTAATGGTGGGTCAACTTGTCGATAAACAACATTGCCCTGAGCTTCAATTAATTTATTCTCAAGATACCAAGTTAATGTATTAGATTTAATCGCCTGACGACGCTGCCCAATGGCGTTAACATTGCCTGTTAAATAAACTGTTTTTTGCGCTATTTTCATTTCCGCTTTATTAGCAGTCACAAGAACATTTTCGGCGCGATGGAAGACGCGCACGGGTGCATTTGTCTTGACCGTTTCTGCGTTTAAATTCCAAGTCATCGAGTTACTAGCTATTTGCATTGACGGTTCTAGTAATTCTACTTGGGCATTTTTGTTAAGGGTGGCAATTTTAGTTTTTAAGTTAAATTCGGCAGAATCTCCTCTACCGCGATCGCTGATTAAATTATCTTTGTAGCGATCAAATTGTACAGGGCGATCGGCGATTAATTTGTCTTGTTTAATTTGCCAAATCAAATGCTCGGTTCGCATTTGCATTTGGGGATCGCTAGAATTTGCTATCACCCCCCCAGAAAAGTCTATGCGTTGTTCGCGGGTTTTGACTCGCGCTTCTTGCGCTACCGCTTGTAATTGTTCATGGGTTCCGTTCAACTGGTTGCGGACAATCAATAAATCTTCTTTCGGACGCCATTCTAATTCATTCCCTTGCAACACAATGCCGTTGCGAGGGTCTGTAGCGATGATTTTTCCTTTCAAAAGCAACTGTTTACCATTCTGATCGATGTCTGCTACATCTGCTTTTACTTGATAAACAACTTGACCATCTTGGTATAGTTCAGCATAGGGATTTTCTGCTTGACCAATTTGTTTTTCTTTAGTATATTTTGCTTGGTTTGCTTTAACTCGCCAAACCGGTCGTCCTACCTCATCTGCTTGTTCCAAGTCCACATTAAAGAAGGTCAAATTGCTATCGGAGTTTTTGGACGATGAACCCGAATTCGCTGACTTGGAATCTGTGGGCTTTTGACCCCCACAAGCAGTTAAACCCATTACCAACAATAAGGTAATGGGTAAGAGGAGGAAGCAACGGAGGGGAGTAGAGACACAGGTTATCGCGTCTGTACAAGAGTGGGGGAGTGGGGGAGAAATTTCTACTAGTCCTCCTTGTCCCCTGGAAAGTGCCCTCTTATCTCCAAGTCTCCCCAATTGCTTGTCTCCCTGTCGATGCGATGGTTGCTTCATTCTTGAATTTCTAGATGTCCGTCAATCTCTCCGGACTCTTCTAGAAAACCGATACCGGATAAGGGACGATATGGATAGCTTTGACGAGGAGTTTTTTGGATGTCTTCTTTGATGGCTTCTAGGTCGATGTAGCGATCGCTTACGTTAATTAAACTGTCGCTGGTCATTGAACGCAAACTCACCACTTCTACGCGCACTCCACGATAGCTGACGGAATTGACTGCGTAAGCCAAATCTCCATCACCACTAACTAAAACCGCCGTATCATATGAATCAACTAAAGCCATCATATCTACCGCAATTTCCACATCTAGGTTGGCTTTTTTTGAGCCATCTGGTAACTGCACCAAATCCTTAGCAATTACTCGATACCCGTTGCGACGCATCCACAATAAAAATCCCTGTTGTTTCTCGTTTGTCCGGTCTACACCTGTATAGAAAAATGCCCGCAACAATCTCGATCCACCTGTCAATCTGCACAAAAGCTTCGTGTAATCTATTTCTATTCCTAGTTGCAGCGCTGCATAAAATAGATTTGAACCATCAATAAAGATCGCGACACGACCGCGATTTTCCAAAACTTGTTCTGGGGTAAATATTGAGTCGGTTTCAAAATTATTCAACATTGTTGTCATACCTCAATTTTATCCTTGTAATAATTGATACTAATTATCTGGTTTCTGAAGTCAGAACTGCTTATAATAAGCTTTCGAGGCTTATCAATTAAACCCCGCTAATTTTGTTGACAAAAGGGATTAAAAAACTAATCGTTTTTGGGTAGTTCAATTCGTTGAAAAATTGGTTTTGGTGTACCCAGTTTTTGTTCATTGCTGAGTACTCCCCATGTTGAATGGATCGCAAAAGGTGCAGCAGTTGAACTTTGGGTTTGCTGATTAAAGTTGATTCCGAAACCCAATTGCTCATAAATATCGCTACTGATATCCGGAATAATCGGGGAGAATAAATAAGCTGCTAGCCTCACCGATTCTAAAACTGCATACAGCGTTTGCTCCAATGCCTGCTGTTGTCCGATTTTATACAATGTCCAAGGTGCTTGATCGTCGATAAACTTGTTACCGGCTCGCACCAGAGTTAAAATAGACTCGCACGCTTGATTAAAAGCTAACGTACAGTAAGCATTTTTTACCTTTTCCCCTAAATCTAAACCAATAGCTTTTAACGGATTTTCATTAGTGATATCTTCATTTGTAATTGGTGGTACATTTCCAGCGCAGTATTTTTTCACCATGTTCAGGGTGCGATTTAGCAAATTACCCAAATCGTTCGCCAAATCTGCATTCAAAACATTGATGAATCTAACTTCATTAAAATCGCCATCTTTGCCAAATTCGATTTCCTTAAGGAAGTAATAACGAACTGAAGAAGCACCATAACTTTTAACTAACGCCACGGGATCAAGAGTATTACCAAGGGTTTTCCCCATTTTCTGACCATCTTTGGTCAAGAAACCGTGTCCAAATACTCTTTCTGGTAGTGGCAAGTTGGCTGACATGAGCATTGCGGGCCAGTAAACTGCATGAAAGCGGAGAATATCCTTACCAATTAAATGCAAGTTTATTGGCATCCATTTGGATAAAGCGTTTTCTAAAGTCGGTTCTGCGTCTGGTTCTAGCAAAGCGGTTATATAACCCAGCAGTGCATCAAACCAGACGTAGAGGGTTTGTTTGGGGTCAACTGGTACTGCAAAACCCCAGTCCACATTCACCCGTGATATGGAGAAGTCCTGCAAACCCTGATTTACAAAGTTGAGGACTTCATTACGACGGCTTTCTGGTTGAATAAAATCTGGTCTGGATTGGTATAATTCTTGAAGTTGGCTTTGATATTTGGATAAGCCAAAGAAGTAGTTTTGCTCGTCTCTCCATTCGACTTCTTTGTTTGGGTGAATTGCACAGCGGTGTTCTGGCAAGAGTTCCCGCTCTTCTTTAAATTCTTCACAAGAGACGCAATACCAGCCTTTTTGTTGTCCCTGGTAGATGTCACCTGCTTCCCAAACTCGCTGGAAGAATTCTTTGACGATCGCTTCATGACGCGGATCTGTAGTCCGAATAAAGCGATCGTATGCGATGTCTAGCTTTTCCCACAATGACACGAAACCACTAGACATTTCATCACTAAAGCTTTGAGGCGATCGCCCTTTGCTTAAAGCTGTCCGTTCTATTTTCTGTCCGTGTTCATCTGTACCTGTAACCAGCAGTACCGGACACCCTAATAATCGATAAAAACGCGCTACCACATCGGCAGCGATCGTTGTGTAAGCACTGCCAATGTGGGGTAAATCGTTTACATAATATAGCGGTGTTGTTAGCGCAAATGTCTTTTCTGTATCCACTCTTTTTCTTACAAAATCAAAAACAACTTCTGAAAACAGTTTTGTAACGTAATTATGTGTTTAAAACTACGTTATGATATAATCTTGTT